>CAYGPY010000092.1:3830-9901 GCA_964351765.1 uncultured Vampirovibrionales bacterium | reverse complement strand
GGATGGCGTGATGACCTCAGGCGAAATTACATACACCAGTAGTGGTGATGAGTTAAAAACCTTTAACGCCAAAGACGGCATGGCCTTTACGCTTGCCAAACGAGCCGGCTTAAAACTGGCCATTGTTACGGCACGTGAGTCGGCCATTGTTCAGCGTCGGGCCGAAGAGCTAGGCGTTGATATTATTTTGCAAGCCACCAAAGACAAACGCAAAGGCGTGGATAAGGTTTGTGCGGAGCGCGGCTTATCGCCAGAGCAATTGGCTTATATGGGCGATGATGTCCCTGATTTATCGGCATTAACGTATGTGGGATTGCCTGCTTGTCCTGCCGATGCCGCTGATGAAGTGAGAGAAGTTAGCCAATTTATTAGCACAAAAAACGGAGGCCAAGGTGCCATTCGTGAATTTGTGACTATACTCTTAAAAGCAAGAGACAACTAAGTAAAACAAGGGATTTGTCGTTTTCCACGGCTTATTTCATTATTTATTGTCCCTGTATAATCCTGTCGTATGTCCTCCATACGACTGAACCTTGTCCTGTTTTATAACGATTTACAACAATCAATTGAAGGTTTCGGCAAACTTGCCGAAAGAATAAGACAGGCAAGATTACTGAACTAATCACAGATAGAACACGCCTGAGCATTGAATGGGAGTATCCAACAACGTATGTTTGACCGTTTTAAACACTTGTTTGGAGGCAAAAAGTCTCAAACTAACAGCGCTGATCTTGACGATACGACCAATAATATGTGGTTGTCACCCGAAGATGAAACAAAAAGCCAAGAAATCGATAACGCGTTAACCCCTACGGCTGATACGGAGCAAAAACCCGATGCTGTTCCAAGTATCGATTTAGCATCAAACCAATTTCTTGAAAAACAAATGCACTCGTTAGCGTCATCGTTGCTCACCAATACTAAAAGCGAACGCATCGAAATTTTAAAACGTCTGCAAACCAGCCACGTTTTATTACCTTTGCCAAAAGGAACCACGGTATCGATGGATAAAGGGATCCCAATGTGGGTACTTGAAAACGATAAAGGCAATGAAGGCGTGCCTGTTTTTACCAGCGAGTTGATGCTCTCAAAATGGGTGAATGAAACCACCAACTACATTGAGATTTCATTCAAAGATTTATGTACCAGTGCTGTGCAAGCCGAACTTGATTTTATTCTCTTAAACCTTAATGATAAAACCGGCATGGAAGTTTACTTTCATGAGTTTACCTATATGGCTGAAGGCATTCTGCCGCCCGCTAACGCTAAAAGCGTGGGTGAATTGCATCTTGAAAAAGACACAACACTCCACCTCAATACAAAGTATCGCTTACCAATGATGCTTGATGAACGCTTGTCAGCATTACTGCGAGGTAATATCGAGGTCGTTCAACACGCCTTCGCCTTTGAGGTTTCTTTTGGTGAAGGTCCCTTGCGTCCTGCTCTCGGTATTCATATTCACGATGCCTGTGAAACCGCATGGGAAGAAACCGTATGGCCTAATATTTTAGTGACTTTGCAGGAAACCATGGGTGATAAAGAATACATCAATATTTTTGTTTTAAACCACGCACCCGATCTTGCTAGCAAGCTTAACTCCGTTGCCACACCGTTTTTTAGTGCAGAGCAAGAATCTCAAAAAGACAAGGCAAGCAACGAGTTTTTATAATTTAAAACAATAAATTTATTATTTTTTAGCGATTCAATACAATTCTATTGAGTCGCTAATTTATTGCGCTAGCTTGCCAGGTTTATTTTTTATTGTCCATTCTTAACTCCCTTCGTAACGTGATGTAACTCCCTAAACACAATTTTATCAAAGTTTTACTCACTTTTGCCGATACATTCTACAGTGAAGATAGATAGTAATTTGATACACACGAAACTAATAATTGTGACCGATGGCACAATGAGGAGCATGTAGACTAATGACCAGTGTTGAGACGAATGATTTAATGCCGCCTACAGGCAATCCAGAATTAACGCAAAGCGTAAATACGATGGATACAGCGACACCAAATACGGTAACAACCTCGTATCTTGATGTGATACAAACCATCTCTTTTGCGCCCGATGCTGAAAAAATAATGCACGAAGAGACCTTACTAAAGGCCGTGCAAGCAAGTCATTTTGTCATCGATCCAAGCGTTTGTCGCGATGAATTAAGCTTTGTGTATCAAAACCTACACTACGCAACGCCAAACACATCTGAAGCCGTTGCCTTTACAACACTGGCAACGCAAGCCTTTCAGCATCCTCAACATGCCGGCCAGATGACCTATCATCTACACAGTACACCCTATCAAGTCGATACAACGTCACCCGGCTCAGCCGACGTCATCCTTCCATCACCTGTGGTCAATCAACTCGCAGGTGGGCGCACACCAGCACCAGGGCAAGTTATCTACCCTGAAGCAACACCAACAACAGATAATTTTACTGAATCATCCATAGTTGCTGAAGAATTTGAAGACGGACTGGAAAGTTACCTTAAGCAATACGTTAAAGTGAATGATGCACAAGAGAAAATCAATTTACGCACACGTATTATTAGTGATGTTGTGGATGGTTTTTTAGTATTTCCAAAAGTAACCGACCCAAGTAGTGGTGAGCCTCGACTTCTGGCCGTTAGAAATCCTGAAGGCAAAACAGCGCTGCCTGTCTTTACGAGCAGTCAGTATTTTGACTCTTGGTTATCACAAGAAACAACCAGTCACGCTGCCACATCAACACTCGAAATGTTTGCAGATGAAGTGACAGACGCCGTATTAAACACATTAAATTATGTGTTGATTAATCCCGGTAGCCGTTATGCCGTTGGCCTACACCGAGAAGAACTTCAAAACAAACAGAGTTTACTCGCGGCTGAAGTTAGCGAAATCATAGTATCAACACCCGACACAGGATCTCAAGCAGCAGTCACAACTCCCGATGTAACGGCACCTGCTGTATCCGTACCATCCTTTCAACTCACCTTAGGTGCAGGTGTTTTATTAACCGATACCAGTGAAACAAAATTACTCGAGGCATTAGCACCTTATCACAGTGATCTGAATTATGTGTATACGATGATGGCTCAGCAAGGCGGCTCCAATACGTATCAGCCCACATTAATGGTGAGTGGCAGTCTTACGTTAGACACCGAGCGCTATAATCAATTTTTATCCACAATGACTGCCTTATTATCAGAAACCATGAACACGGCCTTTAACGTGTATGCCGTGCCAGCCGAATTAAGCAGCGACTATGCCACAAAGCTAGACAAGCTTAGCGATCCAATTTACGCCAGTGATAGTAATGTGGTTGTCTATGATTGCAGTAATCAAAAAGTACTCGATGTTATGTACGACTTGATGGTGAATCAAGACTTAGGCGAACTGTATGGCAAATTACTCAACTCAAAAATTTATACACTCGTCCCATCCAACACCGTGATGGATGGTAATGATTTTCCTTTAATGATGTTGAATATGCCCAATGGCGAACAGGTTCACCCTATCTTTACCAACCGCGAAGCTATTCGCGCTTATATAGAAAACCCTCTTGAACAAGGACAATGCGTTTACCTTTACTCTTTTAGTGACGCATGTCACGCGGCCAACATTCAAAATGTGGATTCTATTTTTATTAATCCAGCCGGCCCGGCATTGCACGAAGTAAAACGTGTTGAGTTTGAATCCTTAGCCCAAGGGTTACTACCGGGTTCAAAAACCATCTTAGAACGTGAAAACACGTATAGCGACGCCACAGCACAAACAACTGAGGTTGCTACTGAACCGGTTAATGAAACAATGGGTGAGACCTCCGTTGACACTCCTATTGAGACCGAGGTTTCTGCTAACACTATAACGCCTACCTCTGAAACAACACTCACAGACGTTGCGCCTACAGTAGAAACAACCGTGACCGAATCCCCATTAATCACGACATTACGTCAGGTTGCAGTGCACCCAAATTTAAATTCAAAAGCAGGCTTAGGCGTTGTCAAAGCAGCGTATGAAACCTTGATGACGCAATTGGTTGTGGTACCGATGGAAAAAGAATCACTGCCAACGGAGTTTGCACCCATTGCCTTTAGCGGTGATAACAACGAAATCGGTTTGGTATTATTTACCGATGAATCGACATGCAACACGTGGCGAAATGGCAAGGAAAGCGTGGGTCGTATCGATAAGATTCCATTCAACACCTTGTGCCAATACGCCCAACAACTGAATGTAAATTACCTGATTGTGAACCATGAACAAGAAACATCTCTAACGGTTCCTGCTGATGATTTTCGTTTTCTTGCATTAGGTCAGTTACCCGAAATGCTCAACCATATTGAAGCTGCACCCAATGTGACACCCCCAACCTCTGTGGAACCAGCAACAATACCAACACCTGAAGCAGCCGCTTGGGAAACACCCACAGAGAACCCTCCTTTAACAGAAACTGTTTCAGAAACACCGGTAGAGCAGCAACCTTTACCAGCGGTGGTACAACAAGACGTTCAACCACCAACACAACCAGCTCAACCTACACTGGTGGCACCGGCACCCATCACCGCAGAAAATTTCTTTTTACTCGATGCCATTAACGCAAGCGTACCAAACGGATTTAATACCAAGTTAGTGAACCAGTATGCTGTCTACACAACCAGCGAAGGCACGGATAAACTCGATGCCGTCATTAATATATATCAGGAATTACTCAACGGATGTTTATTAATCCCCATTCCTGATCAGCCTCGTGCTGGCGATCCGCTGCCTTTACCAACCATCACCGATGAGAATAACTTACCCGCGGCACTGGTCTTCTCAATTCAGCCATCGTTAAAAGACTTCTGTAAGGATGCTTTTTTACCCGATGATTATGCATTGGTGCCGGTCAGTGTGATTATCGATGAAGCCTTTAAACAAGGGGTTCAAAAATTACTATTGACTATGGCCGAAAATGGACAGGTCTTTGTAATTACCGAAGGCTGTATGGGAAGCTTGCTTGCGGGCGAAGTACCCGAAGCCGAAGCTCTGATGGAAGACTATAATATTTCGGTGAGTTCTAATCCTTTATCAGGATTAGCAGGACTGGCTAAAAAAATTCCAGGACTCAATAAATCCAAAGAACCCAAAGCCTCAAAGCCCGAAAAATCCGTTACGAGTACTGATGGCAAAGCCGGTGTAGGTAATCTATTTGGAAAAGTGAAAGATATGCTTGGCAAAGAAATGTAATACCTTTTGCCCATTATACTTAACCTTTCCCCGATAAAACCCGTTCAATAAAAAAGCCTGACTCAATCAAGTAAACCGAGTCAGGCTTTTTAAGTTTTTTACAAAAACCAAAATAACAGTTAAACTGTTTGCGCTTCTTGAGACGTTACTGCTTTGTAATGCTCAAGCAATGTTTCAATACGCGCCATCTCATCAGCATCCGGCTCAATCAGAGGTTTACGCAAAGTGGATTCCATCATGCCTAAGCGCGCCAAACATGTCTTGATAACCGTTGGATTGGGCAGGAAGAAGATTTCTTGACCCATATGATGCAACTTGGTGTGCAGGTTCAACGCTTTTTCACGCTCGCCACGCTTGGCCGATTGAATCAATTCACGCATCTCGTTGCCGCACAAATGCGCCAACACACTAATCGTTCCGTGAGCACCCACGCTAATCATCGGCAAGCTCAGCGTGTCATCACCACACCACGTTAACCAGCTATCTACAGGAAGTTTACGTGTGATCTCCGTCACAGCATCCATGCACGGGTAACTTTGTTTTACGCCAATAATATTGGGATGTGCTTGGTGCAGTTCAACCATCGTATCGGCTTCCATACGCACCACGCTACGACCTGGAATGTTGTAGATAACAATCTCCGTATCCACACTGTCAGCAACATCACTAAAGTGAGCGATCATTCCTTTTTGTGATGGCTTGTTATAGTAAGGCACCACAATCAGTAACGCATCGACGCCCAAGGCAGCCATCTTCTTGGCTTCTTCCACAGTTTTTTCTGTGTTGTTGCCACCGGCACCAGTCATAATCTGAACATTTTTTCCGGCCACGGCAGATTTAACAACACGCACGAGTTCTAAT
>CAYGPY010000092.1:3286-3820 GCA_964351765.1 uncultured Vampirovibrionales bacterium | reverse complement strand
AGTTCTAATTTTTCTTCAAAGCTTAGCGTGGGTGATTCACCAGTGGTACCGTTTACCAAGATGCCATCGCATCCGTTGTCGGCTAAATGCACGGCCAGTTTTTCCACGTGTTCGTAATCCACGCTGCCATCTTTATGAAACGGCGTGACCATAGCCGGAATGAGTTCGGCTGTGAAGTTAGGCATGATTGGGTTTTCTCCTTAGAGTTTATTTTTGAAATTAATTATTTTTAGAAATAACTTGAATACTTAAATCGTTAAGAACAGCTTTGAGCCACTTTGCCGTTATCATTTGCTTTAAGCCAGTTGTTATTCACCAATGATTCAGCAATACGAATGGCGTTGAGCGCCGCACCAATGCGAAGGTTATCCGCAACCACCCACATATTTAAACCCGTTTTTGGGTTCGAGGTATCACGACGAATTCGGCTGACATACACGGGATCCAAACCGGTTACTTCGAGTGGTGTATGGAACCCTTCGGGTGAGTCGGCCACAACCACATCGGGCACGTCTTTTAAAATAGCAGAGGCTT
>CAYGPY010000092.1:0-3276 GCA_964351765.1 uncultured Vampirovibrionales bacterium | reverse complement strand
GGCTTCAGTGGGGCTGATCTCACGATCGAATTCAAGGGTGACGGCTTCACTGTGGCCTACCATCACAGGGACACGCACGGCGGTTGCCGTAATTGGTAATTCAGGGCGATGTAAGATTTTACGTGTTTCGTGGATGAGTTTGGTTTCTTCACGCGTGTAACCCGCTTCATCGCCTTCGGTCATAAACACATCAATTTGAGGAATCAGGTTAAAGGCAATCGGGCGCGAGAATGTTTTGTTGACGGTCATCTCTGGTGTCCAACCGTCAGCCTTCTGAAAGAACTCACGACAGGTGTTGTACAGCTCGTCCATGCCGTCTTTACCCGATCCACTCACCGATTGATACGTGCTGATGATCACGCGCTTTAAACCGGCCTTATCATCCAATGCTTTAAACACGGGCATCAGTTGTGCTGTGGAGCAATTCGGGTTGGCGATAATGCCTTGATGATGTTGAATGTCGTCGTCATTGACGCCGCCTACAACCAAGGGCACGCCCTCGGTTAAACGGAAGCAGCTGGTGTTATCAATCACCACAGCACCACGTTTTACGGCTTCAGGGGCCAAGCGTTGGCTCACCGATCCACCGGCAGAGGCCAATACGATATCCACACCGTCAAAGGCTTCTGGGCAGGCTAGTTCGACGGTGATTTCTTTGTCTTTAAAATTGATTTTGGAGCCTGCCGATTTTTCACTAGCCAAGGGTTTCAAACGCTTAAAGGGGAAGTTCCGTTCTTCTAAGATACCAATTAAGTGAGCGCCCACCAATCCGGTGGCGCCCAACACGGCAACAACATAGCCGTCTGCATGCGTCTGAGATGTCATCAGTCAAGGTCTCCAGTTGTTTTGTTTTTCTGTCAGTGAAACGATTTTTTGCTAAAGCAATAAGTTGTTGATTATACCTCTAAACACCCTATAAATAAAGGTTTTTCTTCTCCTCCAAATGTTTATTAACATTGCCCTTCGGGCAATAGCAGGGTCTGTTCCTACCCTGCACTGACCCTTGGTCGTTCCTTGCCTTCGATAATGTTGCCAGCGAGTAGGTTGGTTTCTGTTTTATTTTCAGCCGACACGGATGTCGGCGGGCGGATTCGTTCGCAGGATGCGAGTACGAAGACGCAAAATAAAATAGAAACCAACCTACTCGCCACGAGCCCCCAAAACAAAAAGCGCCGACACCTAAATAAGTATCAGCGCTTTTTAAAATTTGGTTTTTTTGAACTTATCCGATGTGAGCGAGTTCCAATACTGGGGACTCAATCAACTCGACTTGTTCTTCAATTACAGGGAACTGTTCGCATAATTCGCTAAGAACGAACTCCATAACCCATTTAACGCGGGCGCGTGAGGCGTTGCGAACGTAGAACTCGTTGAGTTGCTTAACGCAAGGCTGACCGATGCGAATCAAAGCCATCGCACACACTGATTTAACAGTGGTGTCGGTGTGCTTTAAGCCTTTAAGAAGATAAGGAATCGCAGGTTTGCCGATACGAGCCAATAAGGTTTCGGCTTTACTAGCGGTTAAACCGTCTTCGCCAGCGCCTTCTTCAACGGACTCAATCAGGTATTCGATCATCTCTTCAAGAGAAACGGAATCTTTAACAACGGCGTATCCATTGCCTTCAATCAACTGCAGCTTGATGCTCTCAAGGCTGACGGGTGTTGTTAGGGTGGATGGTTGAATGTGTGCGGTACTCATAAAAGAATAACTCTCCAGTTAAAAATCTATAATTAAAATCAAAGGTTTATTGTCTGCAAAGAATTAGGTTGCGATTAATGTTGAATAAAACGTAAGCCTGCATAACCTAATGAACTATATTAGTTATACTTAATTTTAGCCACTAGGGCAATTTGCAAATGGCTGACTTAGGGGAATAAAAACGGGGCATAAAAATATTTTCTTTACCTCGCAGGTTGTAGTATATATCGTTACAATCGTTAAAACTCCCAAAACCCCTCACAGCGAGCCTCTTTCGGGTCTTTATAAGCTCTTTAACAATGTTTAAAGGATATAAAGACACCTTAAATCCCCTTACATCCGCTGACATAACATTAATCAGATATTAAACTCATCTTTACATCTTATTAATATGAAACACCACTTTTTCTGCCCCAAACGATGCAGAACCCACCCCAAACAGCAATAAAGCAAGCGATTTTAGTACCGTGTAGGCTGTTTGCATTAGATTTTAGGGCCTAATGATCCCTAGCCTAAGGTAAACAACCCAATTAACACGTCAAAGCCTCTATCGCCAAACTAAATTGCCGATAATACCGATAAGTCGACCTCTCTATATCCCCCCATTTTTGAGTACCAACCCAACCGGAAACCGTTATGCCCCTAGTGGTTAATACCAACATAGCGTCAATGACAGCCCAGAGACATCTGGGCCGTAATACGAATGGGCTGAATAAGAGCTTGGAGAGGCTGTCCTCCGGATTCAGAATCAACAGAGCCAGTGATGATGCAGCAGGATTACAAATCTCAGAAAACCTAAGATCTCAGATAAGAGGTTCAAAAAAAGCGCTGGATAATGTTCAAGACGGCATCAACATGTTGAATATTGTGGACGGAGCTTATCAGACTATTGGAAACAATCTTCAGAGGATGAGAGAACTAGCAGTTCAAGCAGCCAATGACACTTACGGCACTGCTCAGCGTGTTGCCATTAGTCAAGAAATGACAGAGATATACAATGATATAGACAGAATCGCTAGAACAACTATTTTTAATGGAGTTGAGCTATTATCACCGACCGCACCAGCTAACTTTTTTCTCCAGGTTGCTCCAAATAGTACTGCAAATGATGAAATTGATATAGCCAATGCTCTTGGTGACGCTACAATGCAAACAGGCTTGGGAGTAGGTCCAGGGTCTGCATTTATAAGTTCTCATCTAGATGCTCAAAATTCAATAAGCACCATCACTATTGCACTAGAAAGACTAAACCAGCGACGAGGTGATCTCGGTGCCGTCGTCAATCGGCTTGACAGTGCGGCTAATAATCTTGCCATCTCTATTGAGAATCAATCAGCTGCCGAGTCTCGACTTCGTGATGCTGACATTGCTTATGAAACATCGATCATGACGCGGAACCAGATCTTGCAACAATCATCAGCTGCTATTCTTCAGCAGGCGAATCAAGTGCCTTCCTTGGCGCTTCAATTGCTTCAGGGGTAGGCACTAAGGTAACAGTTATGTAACGAGCTGGGTGTAAGGTTTGTAGCACGTGGGGGTGTGGGCTTATTATAGGGGGAGAGATTCTAGAGAAACCC
>CAYGPY010000091.1:0-9903 GCA_964351765.1 uncultured Vampirovibrionales bacterium | reverse complement strand
GCATTACATTCATTATTTAAAAAGAAACATCCGATTGGCAGCAATCGCTTGTTTGCAAAAAAAGAACGTGGTGGCGGCCCCATCATTATGACCGTGGGTGGCACCCTTATTGCGTTGGCCTTAGGTGTTTTTGCCATTGATATCCCAACGTACTTTGCGGCTCAAAACCAACTGCAAACCGCGATGGATGCGGCAGCCATTGCCGGAGCCTACAAACTCCCTGAAGGTGAGTCTGAAGCCGAAGCAGCCGCTTTAGAAGTAGCCCAACTAAACCCTGTAGCCGGATCGCTTATTGATAGCGGTGATATCACCTTTAGTTACGAAAGTGGCGCCAACATGACCATGTCGGTCAGTGGCGAAGCCCCTGTGCCAACCATTATGGGTAAACTTCTGTGTGGCATGTCGGGCTTTGGCGGTGGCGGCTTTGATAGCGATCTTGACGATGAAGTCGGCGGCGAAGAAGAAGGCTCCTCATCAGCAGGGCCTTGTAGTCCTATGACAGTTTACGCGCATTCTAAAGCGGTACCAGCAGCGCGTGACACCATTTTAGTTATCGATTCATCCAGCTCCATGAACTATGGTAGCGGTAGTGGTACACCCATTGATAACGTAAAAACATCGGCCCGTTATTTTGTCGATACCGTGGAAGATTTAACCAACGAAACCGGTTCGATTGACCGTATTGGTGTTGTAACCTTTGACCAACAAGGCTACAAAGAAATTGGCTTAACCGCTGAAGATGACCACGGTGGAAATGGCTTTAGTACCGTTAAAAGCAAAATCAGCGACATCAGCCTGTGGAGTGGTGGCGGTTGGAACACCAACTATGCTGTAGGACTTAAAGAAGCCCTTGATGAACTCGAAGACAATGGCCGTAAAAATGCAAAGCAAGCCATTATTTTCTTGACCGATGGCTACCCTAACTTGCCTGCTCCAACTGATTGGGGCTACTCCCAAGGGTCTGCCTATAAAAAATGTAATGACATTGTTAACTATCACGATGACGTTCGTGACATGTGTTACTACTATCAACGCCGTGGTAGATGGTACAAAAAATGTTACTACATGCACAATGACTGGCCAAACAAAATTACTGATGAAATGGTTGAAGACTCTGGTGGTCTAGCTTGTGGCGAAGAATACACTGAGCATATGAATAACGAAACCATGACTCAGCTTAACCGAGCTAAAAACATGGGTGTCACCGTTCATACCATTCAGATGTTTGACCCTAACTCAACCAGTAACTCATTCCGTAACTTAAAAGCACTGATGACCGATGAAGATTGGGATCTGGCTTTGTTAGACCAATTTGCTAACGAGACCGATGGTCAGCAACACGCTTCAGCGTCAGCCAATACGTCTGAGTTACAAGAAATTTATGAAACCATTGCTGAAGACGTCAAAGTGAAACTTGCTTACTAAATGAACGTCTTAGGCTTATAAGGCTATTGTGATAGGGTTTGCCATTCACCACAGTGCAAGCCCTATCACCTTTATCTCTTTTATCATCACTTTATTTTGTTAATCTGTTTAGGAGTACCCAAGAATGAAACATTCTCTATTTAATACTAAATTAACAGCGACCTCGCTCAGTATTCTATTTTCAATTCTGTTACTGCAGGCCTTTTCGGTCCAAGCAAATGCGGCAACAGAAACGCCTAGTTGGACTGACACACCGATGTCTATCAGTTCTGATATCGTAAGTGGCACATTGATTGCTGAAGCAGACGATGACGACGAGATGGATGAAGACGATGTCGAGCACTTTGATGAGGATGAACTGCCTGATGACATCGATATCGAGGAGGACGTTGAAGAAGAAGAAGGCCCTCCACCAACCAAAGATTAATTTTTCAGAATTTTAGCTTTACGCCAGAGACAGGGTTTAGTCCCGTCTCTGGCGTCGCTATTTTGGTCATAATTGTTAACTTTTAGGCCAATTTGTTAAAGTTTTCCCTTACGCCTCCGATACCAGAACAAGTGCATTTGAGGATGTTTTACAGCCTTAGCACCATATTAATGAGGATTTTGAGGAGCTTAAGGTCTTATGAGCGATTATCAACTGACAGATTTATCACCCGAACCATCTAACAATGGTGGCTTAACGGCATCCACAGGTTCAGATACGAGCTTAAACTATCAACTCACTGATGAGACTCCCCCAGGTGTGTTTAGTAAAAAAGAGTACTTAAATAACGACTCAAACAACAGTAAATTTAATCCGGCTGTTCCAAAAACACTTGAAGAAACAGGGTTGCCTTTGATTGTGGTTGAAGACCTCCTGTTAAAGATACTATTGGTAAACGGTACGATGACTGGCCGTGACCTAGCGGTTGCCACAGGACTTCATTTTAATATTATCGAACCTATTTTGGGCGATTTGAAGTCACGTCTATTTCTGGCTCATAAAGGCAGTGCCAACATGGGTGATTTCACCTACATGTTATCCGAAACAGGTCAAACACGTGCCTTAGCCGCTAAAGACATTTCTGCTTATGGCGGTACGGCGCCCGTACCTTATGACTACTATCTGAAGTCCGTTAAGGCTCAGTCCATTCGAAATGAACAACCGGGTCCAGACACGCTAGAAGCCGTGTTTGAGGATATGATTTTTGATCGTCAATGGTTTAACGTGCTTGGACCTGCTGTAAACAGTGGCCGAGGTTTGTTTTTGTATGGCGAACCCGGTAACGGTAAAACCAGCATTGCTGAAAATCTGAGTCGTTGCTTTGGTGAAGACATTTATATTCCTCGCTCCTTGTGGGTAGAAGGTCAAATCCTTCAGCTTTACGATCCACAAAACCATGTGCCTACTGAAGACGGGGATCAAGGTACTTCACTCATCCCAAAATACGATCAACGTTGGGTTAAAATTAAACGCCCTGCCGTTATGGTTGGTGGTGAATTGACGATGGAATCCCTTGAGATCAAATACAATCCGATTCTAAAAGTTTCTGAAGCGCCACTACAGATGAAAGCCAACTGCGGCATCTTCCTCATTGATGACTTTGGCCGTCAACGAATGAGTCACGTGGATCTACTGAACCGTTGGATTGTGCCACTCGAAAAACGCATTGATTTTTTAACGCTGCCTAACGGTCAAAAATTCACCGTGCCCTTTGACGAATTAATTATTTTCTCAACCAACCTTGATCCTGCAGACTTGGTTGATGATGCCTTCTTACGACGAATTCCTTATAAAATCCACGTTAACGATCCAACCGAAGCGGCATTTAGAACTATTTTTGAAGTGATGGCTAAAAAATATAATATCGATTACGACGAAGAAGCCGTTAATTATCTGATTAAAAATCATTACGAAGGCAAGCGTCCATTCCGTGGGTGTCAGCCGCGTGACATTTTGGATCAAATTGCCAACACCTCAGCCTATCTGGGTGAACCGCCGACCATGACCACAGAGAAACTGGATATGGCGTGCAGCAACTACTTTGCAGCGATGGGGAACTTGCCGCCATCAATGACCACAAAACCCACCCAGTAATATTATTTATAAATTACTAATTTTTAAGCCCTCGCTTCTTTGTAACTAAAGAGTGAGGGCTTCTTGATAGCGTTTTCTCTTTTTACTACAATTAAGGATGAATCAATTTTTATTGAAGAGGGGGCATTTCTATGCAGATTACACCAACGTTAACGGCACATCACAATGTAAGTAACAAGCCGCTAACGTCATTTCAAGGTAACAAGCTTCGTTCTGATTCAGTTCAGTTTTCAGCTATCACAAAGCCTCTCCACGAACGCCTTATATCTAAAATATTATATAAAGACTATGACCGTGACGTAAGAAACAAGCTAAAAAAAGAGTCCCCTATCGACGAAATCACCTATTCGGAAAAATTCCATACTAAAACAGTTTTGCATGGTGTTTTAGAAAAGGCTTCTGAAGCTACGTATTCTCGCTTTAGGCTAAGCCGTTTTAAAGTGTTAACCAACTATATTAACGATCTGAATGTACAAGACAGCCAAAGACGTACACCTTTAATGCTGGCTTGCCAATTAAAATCTGATCGCCTTCAAATTGTTGAGGAAATGCTTCGCCTTGGGGCAAAACCAAACATGATGACCGAGGACCAAAAAACGCCTTTACATTATCTACTATCATGCCCAGTCGTAGCCAGTGATTCACGAGGAGATAAAGCGCCAAAAGATGATATCGCTATTTTCAAATTACTTCTGCAACAAGGGGCTTCTTTTTCACCTGCAGATATCCGTTTTGCCATTGAAGCCGAGCGTGACGATTTAATCCCTCCTCTACTAGAGCATATGCGCAATAACGGCTTGACACTGCCTGACAAGTTTTCAAGTGGCTCGTCAATGGACGATACCCTTGATAAGATTAAAGACCCCGTAAAACAAACGAGTATCACCAATGCCATTCAAAATTTTAACCGACTCGATGCGCGTCAAGATAAATTTAAATCTCTGTCCGATGATGAGTTGGCTGTTTTAGCAAAACGAATTAAACGGCAACAGCTTGAAAACCAAGTTAGAGAAGACAGTGCGTCATTGACTGATGAGCAACTGACTGAGCTGATGAAAGATTTAGATCCTATATTATAAATAACCCTTACAATCTAAATTTTCTCCATGCACGCCGTAAACTCAGCACTACCGCCAATCCAATACAAACCCGAAAGCTTGACGCCTTCTGCGGTGGCTTCAAAACGCAATTCTTCGTCAATACTGGCTTCTGAACGTTCTACGTGGCGTATTAAAATATCAGTATGCCGAGGAACCGCCTCTAAATGTTCTTTGTTTACTTCAGGTGTTTCAAGCCCTTCTCGGTAGAAGCCATAATGATCTCGCTCCCAGTTTTTCAAACTGCCGTAATAATGTTCCACACATGCGGTCATCCGTAAAAACTGACGTCGTGTAATATGTTCTCGCAAAGTCAAACTAGTGTAATTGTCATAAATCTCACCGTAATCACCCTCAAACTCCAGCTCAAACACATGATCACTCACCAACTTAAGCAAGTTGTACTCATCCAGCCGGTATTGATATTGAGGGGCATTGGGATTATTTGTATCCAACACAATATATTCAGAATGACACCCTGAAAACATGAGCAGAATTAAAACACAGCAAAAAGCCAGAGTATTAGTTACTCTGGCTTTTAAAAAACGTTTTAATGTGTTTGCTGACACCATCATTATCTTATTATGACATCATTTCACATTGTGATGATTAGTCGATTTTTTGGAACATGTAGCCAATACCGCGTGCTGTAAGAATCAGCTCAGGGTTGCTCACGTCGGTCTCAAGCTTACTTCTTAAGCGACTGATGTGTACATCTACCACGCGGGTATCAATACGGTTCTCAGGCGGGTAAGACCACACAGCTTGAAGAATTTCACTACGGCTAAATGGCTTGCCTGAGTTACTTACTAAAAGCTCCAACAAGCTAAATTCCATACCGGTCAAACGAACACGTTCGTTCTTTTTAAAGACTTGGCGTTTGTTCAAATCAATTTTGATGCTACCCAACACAACCACATTGTTTGTGTCACGGCCACCGCCAGCGCCACCTTTGGCAATCGAACGACGCAAAATAGATTTAACGCGTGCTTCGAGTTCTTTAGGACTAAATGGCTTTACAACGTAGTCATCGGCACCTAGCTCAAGGCCTGTGATACGTTCAGCAACATCACCCAATGCAGTTAAAATAATGATCGGTGTGTCGTTGATCTTACGAATTTCTTTGGTAACGCCGTAACCATCCATCTTAGGCATCATTATGTCTAGCACAACAATGTCAGGCGTAAACTTGTTAAACACATCAAGGGCTTCTTCACCATCTGCAGCAGCTGCAGTTTCATACCCAAGCATTTTAAAGCGGGTTTCTAAGATCCGACGAATACTAGCTTCATCATCAACAATAAGAACTTTTTCTTGACGTGCAGCTCCTGGCTGTAGTGTTGCGGTTTCGTTTTCAATTGCGCTCAAGGCACCAACCCTCTTTCAAAAAACAAATAGACATTACGTATTTAAAAAATTAAACCATTCCCGAAACAAAACGAGGATTATCTAAAATCGAATAAAGACAAGACCTATTTTTCATTTCATTTACAAACTATAGCAAAAGTATAAGTAAATACAAATAAGTTTATGAAAATACAGAAAAATTTATGTTGTTCCATATAACTTCATTAAGCTATTTTCACTCATCAATTCGCTTAAAGCACCTTGTAGAGCGTTAAAACCAAATTCGAATGACTCAAAAAGCATGTTACATGGTAAAGACATTTCTCTTCTGAGAATCATCATTTAACCCGATTTACGTGTTGACCTCTTAACATTCAAAAAAGGAAACGGTTTAAGTTACTCTTTTATTTTAGTTCTTTTTCACATGAATCACAACAGCCACCGGAGTAAACTCCGATGGCTGATGTATCTTTTATATAAATGAGACGAAAGATATTTAATGATTGTTTTTATTTTTTAAAAGCTGATAATTTCACCTAGACGTTAACGGTAGGAATGCCCGTAAGACCATTAGCAATTGTCATTTCAGCAAGGTCTTCTTTAGCTAGGTCTGATAAGCCAGGAAACTCATCGTCAATCACAGCCAAGGTGTCTGCCATTTGTTTTTCGTGTTCTTCAGGAGAGAACATCGATTCAAATTTAGCCATACCTTCAACAATACTAACGTGTTCCACGTTTTGACCCGCAATCATCATGCTATTTTTAGCCATTAAATCAAGCATTGCATTGGCATCAATCTGACGAGACGTATCGGCTTGAGGCGTATCCTGCTTTTTTTCTTCAGCAGGCGCTTCCTGTTGGTTCTTCTTGTTGCCGTCCATACCTTGGTTAACGCGGCCTAAATTGTGGTCAATATTTCCTGAATCAAAGGTCATTGTCTTTTCCTCATCTCCCCTCACCAGATAAACCTAACGGTTCACCAAGCGGGTAAAGCATTCTAAGTCTCATTAATTTTCGTGTTCTACATTTTTAATCATTCATTGCACTATGCAAAGGTCTTTTTAAATCTTTATATAGGGTACTTTCGGCCAAGAAAGCGAAAAACTTAAGGGTAAACAACCCAAATACGTTCATTTTGTTACATTTTAAATTTTTTCATTACCTTATATCTACCATTATAAGCCAGAATGGGCTGTCGCTCAACAAGTCATTTGGATGATTTTACGACATTCCTAGCGGATAAGGGTTTTAATAGCCTAATGCGATTTAGAATTTTGTCAAAAAAGATGTAACAATTCTGTCTGAAAGCAGTCAAAATAGGCAATCAAGGGATACAAAATGTTTTTATTTATATAGAGAAGTATGTAATCCCAAGGAGGGTGAACATTGAGCGACCGTACACACAAGTTAATACTAGACGATACCAGCTCTGAGAAAAGCCTATTAGGTCATCTGTCAGACAAGATTTCTGCAAAACTGGGCTTAAAACAACACGTTACTGAACCCGTAGCAATAACATCCAACAAAGCCCTTTTAGACAAGCTTGTTGTGATGGAGCACGAACTTGCCTATGCTCACCAAGAATTACACACACCAGAGCTAAGCGATGAAAAAGAAAACATCTTAGCCTTTCATATCGAGCGTTTAGAAAACGAGCGCTTTCAGTTGTTGTATAAGTTAAACAACGAAGATTTCAACAAGTACGCACGACGTCCGTATCTCTAAAATAGAGTTTTATTTTTCTGGACGCCTTTAATCGAACCACTCACATTATCCTAACGCGATAGCTTAAGTGTTGCTATACTATAAGCTATGAACGTTTTTGAAAAAGAATTGGGTATTGCTCAACCTAGCTGTTGCAGTTTAGGCGATTGCTGCAAAGGTGCCTCACCGAGTACACCCTTTTATGAGCTGTGGGAAAAAGCGAGAGATGGTGACGAGTTCGCACGCGGTTTTTTCTCGATCATGCAACCCTATGAAAGCTTTGAAGCCGCTGAAAAAGTGGTACCCGGCCTCGTGGAACGTACCCTTAATGCGGCACGACGCTCTAAGGAATTTAAAGACCCTGAAAACGATCTTATCTTTTACCATTGTCGGTATCTGTTGCCCAACAATCGTTGTGGTGTGCACGAAGATCGCCCGCAATTTTGCAGAGACTACCCCGATACGCCCTATGTGGTCATGGCTCCTGGATGTGCTTTTGAAGGCTGGGCGGCTCAGTGCAAAAGCAAAGTCTCAGAGATGAAAGCTGAAATCGACCAAATTAAAGAGCTCAAAAAGGAACTCGCCGAGCTGCGTGGCGAAGACGAACCCGATCAGAATTCAGATGATGATGATTTATTGAATCGTATCAAATAACCGCCTTTTTATACCTGATTGGACAGTCTGACAAACCTGAACCTGTTTGTCTTCATTGACGAAATAGTTTGAGTGGCGATAATACTTGTATATTAAATCAATAAGAGAAACTTATTTTTATTGATTATGGTTTTAAATCTGTCGCCTTAATAAGGTTTAAAACCTTACAAGGTAAGACGTTTCAAGAGATTCAATGAGAGATTAGAACACGACCCTTACTAGAGTGAAACTTTTTTATCGTAAAAACAAGACTATACGACCGTACAATCAGGTTCAGGGGAACACAACATGGCCTATTTTGACTTAATTCAACGTCACGACCACGAAGGTGTCGTTTTTTGCAATGACAAAGAGACCGGACTCAAAGCCATCATCGCGATCCACAATACGACATTGGGACCTGCGCTAGGTGGATGCCGAATGAAAAGCTATGCAAGCGAAGAAGACGCGCTAAAAGATGTATTAAAACTGTCACGCGCGATGAGCTATAAATCCTCAATGGCGGGATTAAATCTTGGCGGTGGTAAATCCGTTGTCATTCTTGATCACCCTGATCAAAAAACACCCGAACTTCTTAAAGCAATGGCTGAGCGGATTAACATGTTGCACGGTAGCTACATTGGCGCCGGTGATATTGGTTCTGACACACGTGATTTAAAAATTATGCGTGACGAGTGCGAACACATTGTTGGGTTATCTGAAGCCGATGGTGGCCTTGGTGACTCAGCCATTCTCACCTCACTCGGTGTCTTTAAAGGTATCAAAGCAGCTGTAAAACATCGTCTTGATCGTGATGACCTAGATGGCTTAAAAGTGGCCGTTCAGGGCGCTGGTAAAGTGGGTTATATGTTAGTCGAACATCTGATCGGTCACGGCTGTCAGGTTTATATTTCTGACATCAACAAATCTGCCTTAGAGCACGTGAAAAAAGATTTCCCCTCCGTGGAAATTTGCGATTCATTAAACCTCTACGAGAAAGAAGTCGACGTATTCTCACCAAACGCCATTGGTGGTGTTGTGACTGAAGGCGTTGCACACGGGCTGAAAGCAAAAATCATTGCTGGCGGTGCCAACAACCCATTGTTTGACGAATCGGTTGCCTACATTCTTAAAGAACGCAACATCCTATATGCACCTGACTTTGTGATTAACGCGGGTGGTGTGATTATGGTTGCATGCGAAATTGATAAGAGTAGCTTTGATGTCGCCAAAAAGAAAACCGAAGCAATTTACGACACCACATTACGTGTGTTTGATTACGCCAAAGAGCATGACTTGCTTCCAATTGAAGCGGCACTTCAGTTGGCAAAGACGCGTATCAAGGATGCAAAAGCATCGAGCGTAAAAGGCGAACGCCAAATGATCTGCCCTGTTTAGATCAAACGCGCCATAAAAAATATAAAAACCCTTTAAAAAATCTCTGATTTCTTTTGAAGTCGGAGGTTTTTTACTTGAGGCTCTATTTATGGTGTTTGAAAGAAACCTTGAACACCCTGATGAATAGCTGACAATGGCTGTACTCGCACAGGAATTTGTTTCGTCACCCCGTGACGTTGAATAGAAAAGCGAACCACCTGACCCGGTACATCCGAAATC
>CAYGPY010000090.1:0-9952 GCA_964351765.1 uncultured Vampirovibrionales bacterium | reverse complement strand
AAGGGTTGAAGACCCACACCAATAGACAAAAGAACAACGTACTAATAATACCCGGCCAATGAAACCACCCAAAGCGCTCTTGCTGCACTAACAACAACCGAAGTGAATAGGAACCCTGAAACAACATACTAATGGGCAAGGTCACCAACAACAACATGTTGAGGTATTCTTCACCTTCTTCGGCCAAGCCCGGAGCAATTAAAGGTCCCAACCACGTGTAGAACGACACCACAAACACCGCTAAAAACACCATGCTCAAGCAGATATAATTCATAAACGCCACAACGTGTTGTGACTGTATATCACTCATTATTTCTTTGGCTCGGGTGTTATTTTCAGAATCATCTTCTTCATCATCATTATAACGAGGCACCAACACCCCATAGCCCATCTGTTGAAAGTAGCCACTCACCATATCAAGGTAGCTAATCACAACAAAATAGGCATCCAGAAACAGCCCCAAGCCAAAGCTTTTGGTGATAATAATATCCTTGAGGATCCCCGTGCCAATATCAACAATGCGCAGCGAGCTTAGCGTGCCAAACTGACGAAACCGTTTTGGCAAACGGCTTACAATGGGTTCAAACCAAGTTTTTAAGGTATTGAGCAATCAGACATTCTTTAAAAAAACAGCACAATGATAGCAAGGTATTTACTCAGTATAAACTGCATTAAGCCAACGGGGAAGGCGCTATTCCCAATAGCAATCACGGTCTACTACTCTGTTTAGGGGAGTGCATGGTATGGGCTGACAGGTAAAATAGAGATTCAGGTGGATTATGGCGTCAGTAACATTACTGTCTCTGCGCAAAAGGATTCAAACAACCTTGCAGGCTATCAATACAATTCTATTTAAATTTTCTCACCGATTGGTTGTACCTTTATGGTGTGGTTTCTGGCGTGGCTGCAAATTCTTTTGGTCGGGTGAGCTTGGTAATATCAACATTGCCTCAAGTACTATTATTGCGCCCAAGGCCATATTATCAGCTCGATACAACGGAAAGATTTCGATTGGAAGCGGCGGACAGATTCATAATGGCGCACAAATTATCGCACACAAGGGTGTTATCACCATGGGTGATCGGGTTACTGTTAATGCCTATTGCACACTCTATGGTCACGGCAATCTCACCATTGGGAACAATGTTTTAATTGCGAGTCATTGCACCCTTATTCCAGCCAATCATAATTTTGAAAACACCGACATTCCGATTCGTGATCAAGGCGAAACGATGGATGGCATCACAATTGAAGATGACGTTTGGCTGGGAACTCACGTTACGGTTCTAGACGGGGTCACCATAGGCACGGGCAGTGTGGTTGCAGCGGGTTCTGTTGTAACCAAAGATGTTGAAGCTTATAGTGTGATGGCTGGGGTGCCAGCTAAATGCATAAAAAAAAGAAAATAATTTAGAATAGAATTAAATCTGAATTACTTTCTTTTTTAGTTTTAAATTAGCTTTATTCTCTAATGTCTACTTTGAATTAGAATTCACCTTCACGTCGGCAAAATTACGATCCGCACTGGCTTCTTTCTTACCGATCAGTACGTAAAAGATACTGGTTGCAAAGTGAATACCGGTTTGCCATAAGATCCATAAGTCTAAATTAAACGTCCAATTTTCAACATACCAAAGATCCGCTTCGGTTTTTTCTCTAATGTCATCCAGAGACTCTAAAGATGGCGTTGAATTTTGAAGTTGTGCAAAACCCGTAATACCCGGTTTTACTAAATGACGGTCCGTATAATTAGCAATGCCTTGTTTTTCAAATTTCTCTGTAAACACCGGACGCTCTGGACGAGGCCCAACAAAGGACATATCACCCGATACAACGTTAAATAATTGCGGCAATTCATCCAAGTGTGTTTTTCTTAAGATATTACCCAGTGGCGTGATGCGACTATCATTTTTATCGGCCCATACAGGTCCTGTAGCGGATTCTGCATCATTGACCATGGTACGAAACTTATAAATAGTAAACGGCTTACCATATTGGCAAATGCGTTCCTGTAGAAACAAAACAGGTCCTTTTGAAGTCATTTTAACCAAGGCGGCAATCACAACCATAATCGGCGCAAATACCATTAAACATCCTGTCATAAGAACAACATCCAAAGCACGTTTCAAGCCGAATTTCACATCACATTGAATGTGACGTTGTTCAGCATCAGAGAGCTGACTCGCATCTGCATCAAAGACGGTTAAATCAGGTGTTTGGTTCGTGTTATTCTGCGGACGAGAAATACTCAACGTAGAATCCCTTTTATTATGGTATTGCTGTTATCGTGTTCGTTTTACTCAACTTAGATAGCCGAATAAATGCAATCGTGTTTCGTATCTGAGGCTTCAAATAGGTATCAAAATGAATCAAATCAATCTAACCAAACTGTCTTACTGGAATAAATAAAGACAGAGTACGAGACGCGCTAGTACTGTATCGGCAAATGAATTGATAACTTTAGGGTGATTCGTGGTTACTTTAACTTGAAATAGGGCCCAAACCCCTTCAAAAAGGTGTGGCTCTAGTAATAAAGTACCATTATATACAATGTAAACAATCCTTTAAAAAGAGGAGAAAAACCTGAAGAGAAGCTCTCTGAGAAGCTCTCTGAATAGCTTAGAAAACCCCAACATATCTAAATAAAAGCTAAAAAAGACCCAAGTTCAAATACAGAACTAGGACTCCGCATTGTAAGAAAAATGATGCGTTTCAGATTGAACGTAGCGAATGTACTCAGCAAACGCTTCTTCAAAATTATAGACGGGCTTATAGTTTAATTTTGAGGTGATTTTATCCACGTTGGCTATCGAATGGCGTAAGTCACCTCGACGCTCTTCTTCAAATTTAACGCTAAAGTCACGACGGGTTTCCGTCTTTAAGCCATCCAAAATATCCATTAAAGTTGTGCCCTTACCATAGGCCACATTAAACACGTCAAAGTCTCCCGTGTCCGACAATGCTGACATTAAGTTGGCGTAGACAATATCATAGACACTGATAAAGTCACGGCTCTGACCACCATCACCATAGACTGTTGGACGATCACCACCGAGAACTTGATGTGTAAAAATGGAAATCACCCCTGAATAATGCGAGCGAGGTGATTGACGTGGGCCAAATACGTTAAAGAAACGCAATGCAACGGTGTTTAGATTATAAAACCGAGCATACATTTCGCAGTATTCTTCACCAATCAATTTAGAAATGCCATAAGGTGAAATGGCCTTAATGTGCATTTCTTCTGTTTTTGGTAACTCAGGGCTACTACCATACACAGCAGCGCTTGAGGCTATCACTACTTTTTTAACGTCTCGTTGACGACTGGCTTCCAACACGTTGAGTGTACCGGTGACATTAATGTCATTGGTTAAAATGGGGTAATTAATCGAATCAAACACAGAACACAACGCTGCCAGATGAAAGACATAATCAACGCCTTCTAGGGCTTCCGTCAGCGCATGCACATCACGAATATCACCTTCAACAATGGTGATTTTATCCAAAATAGATTTTAAATTATCTTTGTTGCCACTTGAAAAATTATCAAACACCGTAACAGCACATCCCAGCTCAACAAGAGCCTCACAAAGATGAGACCCAATAAAACCCGCTCCACCTGTTACAAAGCACTTATAGGGCTGGGTATTTTGGTGAAGAAACAGGTCACTAACGTGGTCAGGGATATTCAAACGGTATTCTACTCCTAAAACATACAACTTATAGCATATCGTATTTTAACGATGAACATCACATCAGATTGATGTATTTTTTAATCTCGTTAAGGATAAACGCTCTCAATATAATACTCAGCAATGGAGGTCATGGCAAAACGTTCCTGCACATACGAGGACGCCTTTCGCCCCATTTGCTCACGCTTAGTCTTATTCATGATCAAATCATGTAAGGCGGCGGCATACGTCACATAATTTCGTGATGTAACCAAGGCCACCTCATTGGTTTGCTCAGGGTAAATCCAATTGGTCACACCATCGAGCTCAACAATAACCGATGGCAATCCACACGCCATTGCCTCAACCGGTGACGAGGGTTGGCCTTCTAGGTGTGAAGCAAAACAAAAGACGTCAGCAGCCTTCAAATACTCAGGCAACGCATCAAAGAGCACCTCGCCGCAATACGTCACGTTACTCGAAACGAGCTTGTTATTACTGTGTTTGATATAGGTGTTCAACTCAGATAAATACGACTGATCTTTTTGTTTACAAGGGCCCACCATGTAAAACATAACAGCAGGTGTATCTGGCGCATCTGATTCAAACTGGATTTGCTCTAAGGCTTTTACAATAAAATCGGGTGCTTTTCTTGCATTCATACCGCCCGTATAAAGAAGAATAACAGCCTCTTCCGGCCAGCCCAGCTTAGCTCTATGTTGTTGTTTTTCGTCTTGATTTTGAGTAGGTAAGAACCCAGAAGTATCAATACCGTTGGTAATCACATGGATTTCTCCATCATAGCCGTGGCGTTCAAAATCAGCTTGAATCGCTGGTGTAATCGCAATCAATGAATCAATCGAAAACACTATTTTTTTAACAATCGGACGCAGAAAAGGCAGTTTTTTAACCACCTTGTGATACATCAGCCCAGACGCATCATCAACCATCGAACAACTCGGTTTATAAACCACATGTTTACCAAAGGACTTCCCTAACCACATCCAAATCAAGGTGGTTAAATGCGTACAGCCATGGACATGTACCACATCGTAGCGATCGGCATTGTTAAAAAACCAAAAGATGGCTATCACGTGGAACCATAAAATACGAAACAACGTATTACTGGAACCTTTGCTGATAAATGTTTTAATTCCGTCTACAATTTGCTCTTGAATAAAATGACGATGTTTGGCCACACCACTGGTAAACAACGCAACGGTGTTTTCTTTTTCAGCCAGCGCAGCCGAAAGCAACAATGCTTGATTACCGGCACCGGCAAACACAAACGGAGGCACATTGAGTGACACCATTAAAATACGTTTTCCAGACGTCGCTATCGCTCTACCTCACTTTGTTTCTATTCAAAACGACCAATTAAAAACTTAACCCGCAAAGTCAGCCAATAATTTTAGAACTTTTTCTCGCTCGGCTACATCTTTTTGTAGTCCGCGTGTCAAAAACTTGGTGCGCTTCATGGTCATTACTGTATGGGCAGCCGTATACAACAACGTTAACGCACCACCAACCCATAAGCCCCACATCACTTGATTCACCAAGGGCCCAACGATAAACATCAAGGTAATGAACTCAACCCCACATGGCGCCGGACGAATCGAACGCTCAGCGCAATAGGCATCAAAGCGTTCAAACCAACCTTGCTTGGATCTAAACTCATTCTCTGAGGACGTCTTTGCTGGCGTTTCAACAGGTAAAAATGCACGAATACGACCCAACATATTTTCATTGGTGTATTTAAACGCAAATAACACCACTAACCCAATACCCGTATAAAGAACTACTTCAGGACGATCGGATACTTGATACTGGCCATAAATCAACGCAATAATAAAAGCCGTATGCTTAATCACATCCACAATCGAATCCAGATAAGCACCAAAAGGTGACGCCAACCCTTTTAATCGCGCCAGTTTACCATCCATGGCATCAAACAAGTTACTTATGTAAGCAATAATGGCACCAATCAGCAATGCCTGTTGCGTGCCCTGAGCAAAGAACGGAAGGGCAGCCAGTCCAATGAGTAAACCAGAAATACAGAGGAATTCAGGTCGCACAGAGGTAAAATTAGCAAAAAACCAGAGGCAACGAATCGCAACCGGATGCAGAATAAAGTAGCCCCACCACGAGTTTCGACTTTTGTACGCGTTGCGCAAATCCTGAATACTATACCGTATCGTGCTCATAATAGAAGGGTTACTCTCAAAAGTTAGTTTGAATTAGTTTTCTTTGTCTTAGTAGTTTGCTCAACAGGTTCGGAGGCATCGCTATTGAAATCAACATGCGCTAGCCTTTGTTTTATGCTTTGGCCCAAGCGTTCCGAAAAATAATGGGCGCCTTCAATACTGAGGTGGCCTGTATCCGAGAACAACGGATCCACATTCTCTTTTGGTAATACAGAACGCATATCGATTAAAGCAACACCACGCTTATCAAAGTAAGGAGGTACTTCGTTGTAATATGCCTTACCAATGTCTGAGGATTCAAAAATAGTTTGATACGCTGGGTGACTTGGCAATTCAAACGTAATAACCTCAATGCCTTGCTCGTCACAATAATCGAGAAACTCTTCAAGGTTGGCTAAATCAATAGACTCAAAACCATCAATCAAACGACGCTTACGGGCTTTAGCTGCCGTGAGAATCTTCGTCTCGCTCGACATCTCTTTGCCAATACCACGCGGGCGCCAGCCCTCTTCAAAGGTTTCCATTTTAGTTTTGTTCTTCAAAATGATTTTGGCCAAACGCTGAGGCGATAAAATTGAACGATAACGATACAGGCCACTAAGACGTGAATAAATAATTTCTTGCTTCGTATCCTGAGTCAGGCTATCGCTTCCCATAATCTCTTTATCCATGAACTTACTGCCATTAATTAGCGTACGATAGTACAAAATATTATTGTCTGATTTAAAGTCTCTGTTGTATAAGAACTCGGTAGTTTCTAGCACCACCACTTTTGGCTTACCAAATTCTTTAATATGGTTTTTCAAAACCATCAGTAGCATATAGTAGCTACCTCCCGGCAGACCCATGTTATAGACATTGATCTCATCATCACTCTTTAATGTCCCGTCATTCAAAGCAGTTTCCAGATCGTTGCTTGAAATACCGTAATTTGTACGCGAGGTACCAACAGCTAACACATCAATGTTATGAGGGTCATCGCCTAAAATATCTTGAAGCTTATTGGCCAAGTTGTTTTCAACCGCGCTCGACAGCTTATCATCAATAGGCGTAAAGGTAATGGCTAAATCAACGATTAAAAACAAGCCAATCGCAATAATAAAGGGCATGAAATGAAAATAAGGAGGTAAGTTATGCCCCTTAGGGATCTCGGTTTTCTCCTTAGGCATTTCAACCTTGGTAGGAAATGGCTCTCGTTTTGTACGGGTTTTGGTCATTAGAAATCAATCTTTCATCACTATGTCTATAGACAGTAAATTATTAGAACTGGAAGTAAATAAACTCTTGAGGTGTGGTCTTCAACGTAAAACCAAGATAAATCAGTATAAAGTACGCCACACCTTGAATGCTCGCAACAGCCCAGGGGTTTTGAATGCGATGCTTAAAGAAACGGATAATTGCATGCATCAAAAAGAACACAGCAATCACACCGAGTGCCATCTTACCCGTGGTCGATAAACCAATCATTGTAGAGGGATTAAACATCGTGACAATCATATTGGCCGCATCAGTAAATGTTTGAGCTCTAAAGAAGACCCACGCAATACACACCGCATGGAAGGTCACAAACATGGACATCCAACTGGTGAGGAAGCGATTGAGGTTAAAGAACATAAAGAATTTATGCACACTAAGGTACAAGCCATGAAGCACGCCCCAAATAACAAAATTCCAGCTTGCACCGTGCCACAAACCACCAAGGCCCATGGTTAAAAACAAGTTGCGATAGGTGTTCACACGACCATAACGCGATCCACCCAAGGGAATATAAAGATAATCACGCAACCAACGCGACAAGGACATATGCCAACGACGCCAGAAGTCGGTAATATTTTTAGCAAAGTACGGTGCATCAAAGTTCTCAGGCAAGGTATAGCCCATCATCAAAGCGGAACCTTGCGCCATCAAGGTGTAGCCTGCAAAGTCGCAGAAGATTTGAACGGCAAACCCATAGGTTGCCACCCAACTGGTATCAAAACCCTGCAACGCCGGATCACCATAAATGGTATTCACATATTTTGCGACCAAATCAGCCACAAAGATCTTAATGGTGAGACCTTGTAAGAACTTGTGCATCCCTTCAGTAATACGTTTGCTATCAAATTGAGGGTTGGTTAGGAACTGATGACATAGCTCACTGGCTCGAACAATCGGACCTGCAATCAAGTGAGGGAAGAATGCCACGTAGGTAGAGAAGTTAATAAAGCCTGGTGGTTTCTCATCACCACGATACACATCCACTAAGTAAGCAATCAAAATAAAGTTGGTAAAGGAAATCGCAAGTGGCAGGAAGATGTTGACCTCAACCATAAAGGGTTCGCTGCCCGACATACCCACAACACCGTTAACGGTATCAATCAAGAAGTTCGTGTACTTAAAGTAACCCAGCAACAACAATTCGGTAGTAATACCAAAGACAAGAATTTTCTTCTTGTGCTCTGGGAATTTCACCATCAAGACACTCAGATAGTAGAAGTACACCGAATCCAAAAAGATGACTGGTGCATAATAAAACCCAAAAGGTGGGTGCCACGCCATATAAAAGACATAACTTGCAATCAACAATAAGGGCACACGCCATTTTTGAGGCGCATTCCAATACAGAATCAGCAAGATAAATAAGAAAAAGACGTACGTAAAGCTACTAAAAACCATTAAATTTCAACACTCTCTTCAACAATGCGTCGGTGCTCGATATCACTCACAATCACAGCACCTCTATTTATACTGTTCAGAAGAACAGCACACCCTTAATTATAGTGGTTTTTGCCCGAAAAGGCACACCCTATTTCTAACCTTATTTCGAAATACACCGTTTAGCGTATAAAGAGATCGTCGTACTTGTCGATATTAACAATGATAGAACAATTACGGTTATTCCGTAAACACTAGCCAATAGTGAAACACAACCTTATTTACCACACATATCGAACCCTTTTGAGCAATCCAAAGCAGTTCGATATCAAAACATCTTCAAGTCAAAACAATGGTAAATAAGCTGCATTTGAGTCTCTTGCCTATAAATCTCATCCATATGATGAATGAGAGATAGTAGGCAAACCGTATAGGATGACGATAGGTTCGTCTATATGTACCTAATCTTCACTCTATGTCCCCCACCCACAAGGTGGCTGGTTTTTAAGAGAAGTCAAATCACGTTCAACGACTGAGCAAAACCCGTTTGAGCAATAACACACGATACGATTTGATAAAGAACGATTAGGACATCAACAATAATGACTGATGATATGACAGCAATACCTAAAATTAAGATGATTTTGAGCGTTCACCGAAAGCTTTTGGCTTCGGTATTTGTACTCTGTAGCGCTGCTATTTTAATTGTAAGCTTATTAAGCCCCCGCGTTTATGAGCTGCAGACTTCTGTGTATGTTCACAAAAAGATTCCTACGGCACAATCATCCATCAACTTACCTGACTTTGCGGGTCCAAACTTAACCGATCACGTTAAAGTAATGACGAGTGCAATGGTTTTAGGTGATCTGTCCAAAAAGCTTTCCAAGAATTTTCCAGATAAAAACTCTGGCCCTGGTGAACTAATGAAACGTCTTCGTATTGTTTCTGCCAAGAACACCAAGGTGATCCATCTCAGCTATCAAGATTCCGATCGTGAATTTGCGAAGTCGGTTCTCGATGGCATTTTAGTGTCCTATGAAAAAGCGTTGAGCCAAATCAATAACGATACTAAAAAGAAGAGCATTACTTTCTTAGAGAAGCGGATTGATAAGATTACGGCTGAGCGTCGTGAAGTGGCCACTAAGATGGAAGCCCTTCAAACACAATCCGGTACGACTGACATTAATATTAAAAACTCCGAGCTATTAAAAATTCAAACTGACTATAAAGTGCGGATGAGCGAGTTGAATGCCAACATTGCTTATACCCGAAGCGAATTAAAACAGCTTGAGAAAAATTTAAACCTGAAGCCAGAGCAAATTAGCGCTCTAATGCGAATCAAAGAAGATCCACAATTAAAATCGTGGCAAGGTAACTTGGCTAAACTCCATACTGAGTTAAGCGATTTAAGTTCTGTTTATACCGATAAGTACAGTGCTGTGA
>CAYGPY010000089.1:0-10012 GCA_964351765.1 uncultured Vampirovibrionales bacterium | reverse complement strand
GGGTATGGTAATGCGTTTGATTCCATTAGCGATTCCGACGCTTGATGATCTTAATCACCCTCAGATTATGACGCGCTTTACGGAATTTAATCAGGGTTTGGTGTTGGTGACCGGGCCCACGGGATCCGGTAAATCAACGACGTTGGCGGCAATTCTTAATACCATTAATTGCACGCGTCAAAAGCATATTATTACCCTTGAAGATCCGATTGAATATGCGTATAAAAGCCAAGAGTGTGTCGTGACTCAACGTCAGTTGGGCTTAGATACCGATAGCTTCCCTAATGGTATTAAGTACGCCCTGCGTCAGGATCCTGATGTGTTGCTGATTGGTGAGATGCGAGACAGAGAAACCATGATGGCAGCGCTACACGCGGCTGAAACCGGTCATTTGGTCTTCTCCACACTGCACACCGTGGATTCGGTTCAGACGATTAGTCGTATTATTAATGCCTTTGAACCCTTTGAACGTGAACCGTTGCGCCACCAATTGGCGGGTGTCTTACAAGGTACCATTTCTCAGCGTTTGGTTAAAAAAGCGGATGGCGTGGGCCGTGTGGCTGTAGCCGAAATTATGCTGGTGACCCCAGCAATTCGCGATTATATTATGCGCGATGAGATGGATGAAATCTATCAATTGCTGAATGCCGGTGAGTTTGAGGGCACGTGTAGCTTGAATAACGCACTGTACAGAGCAGTTCGAAACGAACAAATTACACCAGAAGATGCGCTTGATATCTCTGAGAACCCATCTGAGATGCAGCAAATGCTTCGTGGTGCTTTCCATGGGTCGGGTGGCATGTAATAAGCTAAATTTCGAGTTGATTTTCTGGGTTTAAACGTCAACTAAATGGCCTAGTGGAGAGTCGAAACGATTCAAAACAACTCAAAAGCCAGCTGGCTTGGAGCTGTTTTACCGTGTTTTTGGACTAAAAAACGTCAAAAATGGTATAAAAACACTCAAAATAGGCCTCAAAGGCTTTCATTTCATGCGAAAAAACGTTAAAATAAGAATGTAACAAAATATAAATTTGCGAGTGGTGATAATTAAGTTCAAACGAGACAAAAGTACGTTTTTAAACCGTATGTCGTTATCGCCAAAAAATAAGAAATAATTGGATAGAGAAATATAGACAGTGTATTTAGGTAGGATCTGCCTAATAGATGCGCATTGATTTTATTTGTTTTGATGGAGCCGATGCTTTTGGGAACCTCTGGTTTTGCAAATGCGTCGTTAGACTTTGACCTCTTGATCTACAATCTCTTCTCTATTAAGCACTTGTATTACCTGATTTGTATTGACACTTTTATTGGAGACAATCTATGCACTCAACACCATCTGCGGGCGTCCGACGAATTCAATCTGGCATTATTTATGCTGTGATGACCTGCCTGCTTTCTGTGATGGCGCTCTTACCGCAGGCGGGATTTGCAAATAGTACGATTCCCCATGGGTATCAACCTGAAATTATTCGTGCTCAACAGCCTTTTGAAGTGAGTCATATTGAGTTTGATAAAACTAAGAAAAGCTTATCGATTCGTGGGGATCGGGGTTCAATGGGCTCAGGCTCACAAACATTATCTATTTTAAAGCTACCTAATCCGTATCGTTTGGTGATTGATATTCCAAACGCCGTATCGGATTTGAAAACGGACAGTATTGCGATTAACCAATCTGGTATTCAACGTGTTTCGGTTAAAGAAATTAAAGGCAACTTTTTTAAAGCACTGCGTTTAACGGTGTTTGTGGATAAACCCGAGACGTTGTGGCATCTAAATATTGCTCAATTGGCCAACGGTGTCGAAGTGAGTACGGTTGAAGCACCCGGTGTTCCAGAGATGACTAGTGAGGGAATGAAATCCAAACTCAAAAACTTGGATCTGAAAAACAAAGCCAAAGATCTTCTTCCTAAGGTGTTGACGCTTAAACCCGGTGATGCACGAAACGTGGTGGATGAAATTTATTATCGTGATCACCACCTTGTGATTAAAGCACGTGAGCAATCTGAAGTTATTTTTAAACAACGTTTTGCCCTTAATGGCCCAAAACGTCTGGTGTTGGATTTAGATAAATCGGTGATTGGTAGCCGTAATTTGTTAAAACCGATTGTGATTGGCCGTGATGGTATTCGTCAGATTCGTGTGGGTCAGTTTGATGATAACACAGTGCGTGTGGTTGTTGAAACCGAAGAACCTGAAGCGATGCACATGGTCTATCCTGAATCAGGAAAGACCACCGCTTATGTCATCCCACGTGCGGATAGTAACGTTGCTGCCTTGCCGAGTGATGTGTCATTAGGCTTTGTTGATAATATTTTTATTGAGAAAAAAGGCAACGATACCATTATTAAGGTGATTGGCTCCTCGCCAATGGTGCACCGTTTTATGAAGCAAGATGATAAATTGTATTTAGATTTATTGAATTTAGGTGCTCGTTCGGGGTGGGTTGCTTACGAGAAAACAACGTTTCCTGAACTTGAAAACGTGCGAGTTCAACCTTTAACCGCAGGGCAACCTAACAGCAAGCTGGTTATTGATCTGACGGATCCGCGTTTGTCTGTGAAAACCAATTTGGTGAGTAACGACAAGGTAATGGAAATAACCATTTCCAAAGCGACGCCAACGTACAACTCAACTCAGATTGCTAAAGCACCGTTTAAAGCTCGTGTTGTTGTCGACGCGGGTCACGGTGGTAAGGACCAAGGCGCAAGTCGTTCGGGCGTATTAGAGAAAACTCTGAATCTGCAAGTTGCGATGCGACTTAAAGCAGAGTTGGAGCGACGTGGTATCCAAGTGCATATGACCCGTTCTAGCGACAAATTTTTACCATTACCGACCATTACATCTATTACTAATAATTTCCGTCCAGATGTGTTTGTGAGTGTTCACCATAACGCTTCAACCAACCCAAAGTTAAACGGAATTGAAACCTATTACTATACGTCACGAAGTTTGCCTTTGGCCAAGAAGGTCCATGCGCGTATGGTGAACAACGTAAAGGCGCCAGATAGAAATATTCGTCGGGCGATGTTCTATGTTATTCATCACACCCCCGTACCTGCTATTTTGTGTGAGGTGGGTTATGTCTCTAACTCCACAGAGCGTCGTTCATTGCAAACAGCCGACAGACAGTCACGTGCTGCTTCAGCGATTGCTGACGGCGTGGTGGACTACCTTAAAACACGGGCTTCCGCCCAAGCTAAATAGTGTTTTACACATTTTTGGTGTGATTGCGTTGGGAATCGGTAACCCTTATGGGATAATAACAGGATGACCGACAACCCCACAGCACAATCACAGGCATTATCTCAGCACAACGCAATAGAAACCACATCACTATGTATTGGTGTGGTGGATTCGGGTGTGGGGGGGTTGTCGGTGTTGGATCAATTGGTATGTGACTTTCCCAACGCGCATTTTGTTTATCTGGGTGACACGGCCAATATGCCTTATGGCGATAAAACACCCGATGAGTTGACCCAGATTGTAGCTGATTATACGCAGTGGTTTACCAACGAGGTGAAACCCGATGTGTTAGTAGTGGCGTGCAATTCATCTGGCAAGTATATCCCCGAAAAGCTATCATTTCCCAGTTTGGATCCGATTGAATCCGTTCTTAATCATATTACGGAATCTTCCATGTATCAGGGTGTGACACGCTTGGGTGTGATTGCCACACCGGCAACGGTTGCCTCAAATCGGTATCAAGACTTAGCAACGGCTAAAAAAATACCGATGTCGTTAGAGGTGTTAGCATGCCCAGGTTTGGCGAGTGCCGTAGAACACGCCGACGAGGCCAGCGCGATTCGTGTGTGCCTGGAACCATCGTTGCGATTATGGTTGGAAAACCCACCGTCGCATGTGGTGTTGGGGTGTACGCATTATCCGTTTGCGCTGCCTGTATTACAGGAGTTGTTGCCAAGCGTGGCTTGGATTGATCCGGCAATGGTTATGTCATCTCGCTTAAAGCAATTAATTGCCAATCATCATGTCCGTGGTATGAACAAAATGTCATCAACCGAAACCTCGCGCCTAACATTGTACGTGTCTGGTGAGCCTGATGCGTTTGATGCGACGGCTCGTCAGTTGCCTTTGCAGAATGTCTTGTCGCTACTTACAAAGCCAAATAAGATGACGGTGTCGTATGCGATTACAGATGTTTAAAAAAAATCTAAACCAACACACGGACACACTCTCTCATTTTTTTAATGTGCTGATTTTAATTGTGGCCATTATTGGTTTGGCACAGGTTGTGTCGGTGGGTGTTGGGGATCCGGTGTTACCGCGTATGTTTGATTTCGATCAGTATGGGAACGGCCATCAGAAAGTTTTGTATCGTTATGACAGCACGGCGTTTTTAAGTGGTCAGCACGATAAGGTGAGTCAAGACACCTACTGGGCATCACTGCAAAGTACCATTGCTATTTTACAAGTTACCAACCCTGATGTGACTATGTGGCTGGATACATTGCGTCGCCAAGACAAGGTACGGTTTCGCCTGATGCGCGTTCAACAGCGAATCTGGGGGAGTCGTGTGCAAGCTTCGTTTAATGTGTTTACGGGTAAACTCCATATTGGCGAGTCGTTTTGGCGTATGCGCAATGGTGATAGAGCGGCTATTTTAGTGCATGAATTTGTACATGATAGGCAAAGTCGTATAAAAATATTTGCCGACGTGATGACCGAACTTTTGGCAGGCCGCCTTGGTGAGTATGGGTCTCGCTTGGAAGATGAAGCCCATTTGTACCAATGGGAATGTTATCGTGCGATGAACATGCCACCGATTCGCATCACCGATTACTTACGACGACGCAACTTACTGCACTACTCCCGCGCGGTTAATGGCTTGGCTTCAGTAAGGTAAGGTAGCAAAAAAGATTAAAGAACCATCATACCTTCATTGCAAGCAGTTTGATGCGTGCTATGACGCAGGTGAATGGCTTGACCCATTAATGATTGGGTTAGGTATTTATTTTTAACGTGCTCACGAACAGCTTGATGAAGTTCTGTTAGTGTCTCGTCGTGTGACTGGAGTTGATCAATCATGCGTGTATGGAGTGTATCTGATAAGTCAGCACATAAGCGGCACCCAGCCACAATCACTGTTTTGGCATCACGAAGCGAATATTGTTTTTCAACCGAGGAATGCGTGTGGATTAAATAGAGCTTCAATTGTTGCTGAAACGTGTGTAAGGCATCTTGAAATTGTTGAACGTCGGCTAGGATATGTTGGATTTCTTGTAAGGATAATCGTGATAAATAGCGCTTGTTTAAGATGCGATCGAACTTAACCACCTCAGTAGCCATCGCCTGTGTTTGCTCGGCAATGGTTGTCGTGTTTAGCACCAGACCTGCCGGTAACGGTTTTTCAGAAGGCTTGTCTGCGTCATAAGAGTGAAAAGAAAATGAAAGTGTCATACAATATCATCGGCAAAAGCAGGGCGGTCTGTATCGGCTTAATGGATGATTTTCCGTAGAGAGTGACGAACGTTGTGTCTAGTGCGGTTTACCTCTTTAACCATGACCCGCACTATCTTCAGCATCTTCCTCTTCCTCATCAAACGGTTCGGGTTGAGGTATTGCTGTTGCTGGAAATTGGCGTGCCAACCACGTGGTGATGTAGGTCTGTATTTCAGGGTTGTTGCGAAGCATATCGGTACCGGTACCGATATTTTTAAATAGTTTAATCGCTTTTGCACCCAAAGCCCAACGATATAGTAATTCTGTGGCCTCATAGGACACAATATCAGAATGACTGGCCATCAAAAAGATAGGGTTGCGGTAGTTGATAATGGGTTTTGTGGTGTCTAAGCCTTTATAATCAAGTGATGGTGATAGGGCGATCAACGCCTTGATAGTGTCATTTAAATCGCGCCCAGCGGTAAGAATCGCTGTATTGGCACCGATTTTTGAGCCAATCAAGGCGACACGACTCACATCCACTTGGCCAACCTCATCGGCTTCATCTTTTTCAAAGAAACGAATAATCCGTTCTACATCACGTGGGAGTTGTTTCCAGTCTTTATTCTGGAAACGGCGCCAGCTGGTTTTATAGCCATTTGTTTTTCGTGTGCTTTTAAAATGCCCACGCGCATCATAAGCGAATACGGCGTACCCTTTGTTAACAAGCGTCTCTGGCAGTGTAAGCCAGTCACCGTTATTGCCGTTTAAGCCGTGAATTAATATCACGAGCGGGTACTGTAAATATTGTTCAGCTTCATCATCAGAGAGTTGTGCAGGGTCGTAGAGTTTACCAAACAGAAGTGTGTTATCTGGAAGCGTGATTTCCACCTCTTCATAGGGGAATTCCTCTTCCTCTTCCTCTTCTTCCTCATCACCCATTTCAGGCTCGTCTGTCGTGGCATTAAGGGCATACGCACTGCCACCACCACTGTCAGAGGTAGGGATTAACTCAGGAGCCAGTTGGCAGGCACTAAATGATGATTTTAATGGCATAAGCATCATCATCACAAATAACGCTGCAATCACAGCAACAATCAGCTGCCAATATAAATGGCGTTTACCTAAAACGGTTCGAGGTGTTTTTATTTGTGAAAGGGTCATCATGATTCTCAATCTACTGCAATTAAATTTACTATAGTTATTATGACGTAACTTTAGCGTTATTTGTTCAATTTTATTCTGTATCGCCCGGAAGAATAATCGCAAACACACTGCCTTCACCTTTGGTAGAGGTGAGTAATTCCACATTACCGCCATGTGCCTGTAGGATTTTACGACTGTGTGCTAGTCCCAATCCAGTTCCGGTTCCTTTGGTGGAAAAGTACGGTGTAAAGAGTTTCTGTTGCGCGCGATCGTCAATGCCACAGCCTTCATCACTCACTTTAATGTAGAGGTTTGGATCTTGGCGGCGTTGTGCGGCACTAATGTTAACCGTCGTGCCCTCATTGGAGGCTTCTAAGGCATTTTTGAGTAAGTTAATTAAAGACTGACGTATGCGATCTTTATCTATCTCAAGTGTGATGGCTTCTTGCGCCTCATCGGGAAGAACCAGCGTGACACCTTTTTCATCATACTTAGGTTGGTAGAAAGAAGCCACATCACGAACCAAGCCCACCACATTGGTTTCTTGACGATTTAATTCCAGTGGGCGAGAGTATTGAGTGAGCTCGGATAGAATGACTTCCAATCCATCGGTGGCTTCACGAATCATTCCTAAATTTTTCTGAAGCAAGCTTACTTTTTCGGTGTCGGTATCCACCACCTCAACTTGGCCTAGCTGATCTTCAACAATTTTGGCATATAAGGAAATTAATCCTAATGGGTTTCTAATTTCATGAGCAATGACCGATGATAGTTGGCCAATGGCTGCCAAACGTTCACTCTCAACCACTTGGTGATTAAGGTGTGATACTTTGTTTAACGCGACAGTTAACTGGCGGTTTTGATTTTCAAGGCCGTGAACCAATGTGGTGATTAAATCATTGAGCTTGTCATCGTAGCGTCTGTCAATGGGTGTGTTATCAATCTGACTTTCTAGTTCAGGATTGTCTAGATGTTGAGCTAATTGCATGGCCATGGTTTTGGTATCACCAGGGTGGAATGTCCATCCCCCTTGATACATGCGGTAGGTGTCATCGGTCTCTTTTGACCAATACAATAAGGCACACATGCGATTGGTCAGTACAATCAAAAAGCCAGTGTGTTCAGAAATACCGGCTGAATCGGGCAGGCTTTCTTTATCATCAAATCGATTGAGTGAAATACTTGGGGAGTTTTCAATGGCGCAGGCCATTGTTTCAAAGGCTTCATCATTTAAGGTGCGTAATAATGCTACGCCTTCCATAGGACGCTCTCTCAACATACGTGTGATGCAGCTGAACAAACTCATAAATGTTTCTTTGGAGTACAAGCCGGTCGAGCAACATAAATGACTCAGTAAATCTTCAAGCTGTACTTTTTTAACAGGCTTAGTGGCCGCTGCTTTTTTAGGCGTTGACGCGGTATTTTTTTTACCGGTAGCCTTCGTGCTTTTTGCTGCTGTCGCTTTGCTCATAATTTGTTTCCCCTGAATTGTCTTCTGGCTTGCGTCCTAATGTATGTCGGAAGCCGTCCTCGTGATCGCGTGGACCACGGTGTATGTTGATTTGTAAAAATAAAGCTGGGTGGTTGGGTTTTATGGTTTTAGTTTTAGATAAACGATGAGGATGATGGTATAGCACCATCATCCTCACTACGTCATTATTTTTTGCAGTTACAGGTTGATGGTTATACAGCAGCCTGAATTGGTCCATTGCTTGGTTCAACCAAACCGTAGCGTAGTGCGTATAACACAGCCTGAGTTCGATCGTTGACTTGAAGCTTTTGGAAAATATTGTTGACGTGTGTCTTAACAGTCGTCTCACTAATCACCAAGCGATCCGCGACACCTTTGTAGGTGATACCTTCGGTAAGCAGTGTGAGTACTTCTTTCTCACGGTTAGTCAAGTAATTCAACAACGCTTTTTTGGTAGGGTCTGGGCGTTGTGCTTTTGCTGCTTTACTCTGGAACTCGTCAAAGAACTTGGTTGCCAAGGTTGGTGGCAAGTACACTTTGTTGTTCAACACTTCATCAAGCGCGTTAATCAGTTGTGAGGTGACCATTGTTTTTAGGATGTACCCTTTGGCACCAGCACGCATGGCGCGATAAATTAAATCAGGGTCGTCATAACCGGTTAAGGCCAGTACGGTTAAATCTGGGTTTACAGACAGAATGTTTTGGATGACCGACACGCCATCTTGCTCAGGCATATTCATATCCATCAACACAATGTCGATGTTGCCTTCGTTAATAATTTTAACAGCGTCATCACCATTGGCAGCGGTGCCTGCAATACTGTAACTTGATTGCAATTCAAGTAGTTGCTTGATACCAGCACTATGGTTGGTATTGTCATCTACAATAAAAATACGAATGTCATTATCTAATTTTCTCATAATAGGCTGGCGCCTCCTAAGCTATCCACGAACACATCTTGTACCACAAAGTTATTTTTAATCTCGGTTTCTTTAATCCTGTTGAATAAAAGTTGAAGGTCGGTTTTTAAAAATCGTTTTAGATCTTCCCGACTTCTGAAGAGCGACCGTTTTGAATCACATTGTGTACGGCTTTCTCTCTTTAATTATTTCGATACAGCATTTGGTGTACCTCGTTATCCTCATCATACCTGAGTATGTCATCGCGTCTCATCATCTGATGGTTGGATATTTGGTGCGTTTGGGTCAATCTTTTAGAGGAGCTGTATAGGCCATTGGATCAATAGAGTGCCCATTAAACAGTTATTTTATCCTTTAAATACGGTGTTTTTTAGATTTTACCTACTCTCCCTCAGATGTGGGAAGTCGTCCTATAATAGAACTACACAAGCTAAACTAGACTAATTAAGCCAGACAATAATGCTCAAACGCATGATAGATAAGTGATTCGGAGAATCTTTTTATGACAACCTCAACACAAAACGTGGTGAATACCATTTGGAATGAAACTCGATCGGTCGAAGTGGTGTCGGCGTTAGAGTGGGCTAAAAATCCGTGGACACGGTTTAAAGGCTTAATGTGTCGTGCATCAATTGCTGAAGGGTACGGGCTTTGGATTGAGCCTTGTTCGGATGTGCATTCCTTCTTTATGCGTTTTGAATTTGATGCGTTGTTTTTAAGTAAAGACGGCGAGGTTCTTCACATGGCTGAACGGATGAAGCCCAACCGAATTAGCAAATGGGTAAAAGGTGGGCGTGTTGTGTTGGAGCTACCTGCAGGCACCATTGCAAAAACTGGGACACAAGTCGGCGACCAATTGAGTGTAAAATAATTTTTTAAAAAAGAGAAAACCCGACACATACGAGTGAGGTCGGGTTTTAGGTTGGGGGAAATTTAATAAAATGGTTTAATAAATTTTTCAGTTGGTTTGCATCTTTAGCAGAAGGTCATTGAGCGTTTTATCTTCGCTGGGGGATAACCCTTTTTGAAGGTGGTTTTTACGAGTGAGATAAATCGCATCGGCAATGTTTACGTC
>CAYGPY010000088.1:3184-10106 GCA_964351765.1 uncultured Vampirovibrionales bacterium | reverse complement strand
ATTTCTTTTATTTCCCCTCTTATAACATTTCCTCAACAAAAAGTGTTACACCATCAATGAGTGATAACGACAATTTAGATCCGTATCAGAATTCGCCTGACCGTGATTCCAACGCTCATCACGAGCGTCCTTCGAGTGATGATTATTACTATGATTCACCCGCTGACTTTTATCCTGATTCATACACCGATCAAGGTGGCGAATCACGTGCTTCTGCGGATGCTGAGAAAGTATGGCGAAAGCGGCGGTCTGGTGGTGGTGGCGGGTTTCGTCGTTTTTCACGGGTTACCATTCTGCTGTTGACGGTCGCGTCTGTGCTGGCATTTGCCATCTTTATGTTATTTCAACCATCGGGTTTAAAAATGTTGATTCCGTTGGGAACGGATAACTCTTTAAATGAACGCCCTAGAGTGGGTGGCCCCGGTGAGAAAGTGTTATTGCTGATGGGTGTGGATGCGGCCGATCCAAGGCATCCCGAACGTGATACCTTTGAAGGTGCGCGTACCGATGTGATGATGATGGCGCGTGTTAGCCCAAAATCTAAAACGCTTTCTTTGGTGTCAATTCCGCGTGATAGTAAAGTGTATTTTGCTAATCATAAAGGCACTGATAAAATTAATGCGGCCCACGCATATGGCGGTACCGATTTGGCTGTGGCCACGGTTGAGGAATCGTTTGGCATTCCCATTGATAACTTTGTGTTGATTAATTACGCAGGTGTGCGTGAGGTGGTTGATGTGCTGGGCGGGGTGGACGTGTATGTGGAGAAAAAGCTTCGCTACCGTGACCGCAGCGGCGGGTTAAACATTAACTTTGATAAGGGCTGGCATCATCTTGATGGTAAAAAGGCTGAAGAATACCTGCGTTTTCGCCATGATGAATACGGTGATATTGGTCGTGTGCGTCGTCAGCAAACCTTCTTGTTAGCACTGGCTAAAAAAATGAAAGATCCTTGGGTACTACCTCGCTTGCCGGGCCTGATTCGCACCATTGGTAAGTACGTGAAAACAGATTTATCGTTTGACGATATGATTCGTCTTGCTTCGTTTGCGCCTAATTTATCGTCAGAGAATATTCGCTCGGCCACGTTACCCGGTGTACCGTCAATGGGTCAAGTTAGCTATTGGGTGATTAATCCAACGCAGGCTGAAGCCGTATTGAATCGCATGATTCTGGGTATTTCTGATGAGAATGAAAACGGCAACGGTAATAAGAAAAAATCTTCCTTGATAAAACGGGGTGGCGCTAAAGACGATCCACCTAAAGAGGTGTTAAAGGTGGGTATTTTATACACTGAAACCGCGCTGGAAGAATTAGAAACCCTTGTTACGAAGCTGGAAGAAACCGGCCACTTCAAGGTGTTGTGTAAGACACAGCGTCGTCGCGGCAGCACTAGCATTGTTGAGCATAGCAGCAAAACCAGCCCTGAATGGACAAAGCGCATAACAGCCCTTGATCACCGATTGAAAAACAAACCTGTAAACTTTGCCCCTATTGGCACCACCTATGAAGTGAATGCGTGCAGTGGGCGAGAGGACTATACGGTAATTTTGGGCAGTGACTTTGCCCCGGCTGAAAATTAACCGTTACGGTGACAGTACTGCCTTTTTGGTGTATTTATGCCACAATGGAGACGACTTCAAAGTGCGCATTAACGTCCATTCGGGCAGGCTTTCTATGTGTTCTTTGAGACATAGAAACATCAATTAACATCGCGTTCACTTTTTTAAATATGAACAAACTGAATTAGTTGCAGTCTATGGTTTGTGTTGATTTATTGACGACGTTATACAATGAACGGCACATCTTAATTTGATTTCAAGGAGTTTAAACGTCTTATGAGTTTCGGTTATTTAAAACAAGGGTATGTTACCTCAGCCTCTGTGATGGTATTTAGTGTTGTGATGGGCTTAACGGCTTTGCCAGCAATAGCACAAGTGGGCCCTATGCCACCGCGTGAAATGCCTCAGGCTGAGAATGCTAACTTTGAGGCGTTAAAAAAATTCTTTAAAAAAGATGAGAATGAAGCCGGTGAGGTGAAAAAATCGGCACCTGTTGCCCCTATGCGTGGTTCGGCCAACAACTCAGATGAAACCAATCGACGGATTAAAGAAGAGGCCGATGCCTCAGAAGCGGCTAAGACAAGTACTGATGCATTGAGTGAAGAGCAACAAGAAATACTGTTACAAGAGGCATTGCGTAAAGCATTGCAGGAATCCGCTGAAGATCCTGATGCTCCAAAAGAAGCTCCTCGGCGTACAGGTCGTCCTCCATTATTAACCCAGCCGCCATTAACAGGCGCTCAGGTTGAAAAAATGGCACCCGATCCTGTAAACCCACCGGTTCAAAAAGTGAAGCTTGATGATCCAACAAACCCATTGGGTTTACACCGTGCTATTACTGATTTGCACAAAGCCCATCGACTTATTTCTTCAAGTGAGTTACCTGAAGCACGCGAACTACTTGTGCCATTGCGCTTGTGGTTGGTGGATGCGACAGAAGCGCATATTGGTTTGTACAGAACGCTGAACAAGCTTCCTTCGGCAAAAGCACAAGCCGAGCTTGAGAAACAACTTGCGTTGGACTTTGCCCGATTACGTGACAAATCTATGATGGAACTCGGACGCTTGTATGTGGCCGAAATTAATTACCCTAAAGCGGTGAAAGAATTGACTGAAGTTGTGAAGTCTCAGCCTAACAGTAAAATGGGTGTTGAGGCGTATGAGTTGCTTCAGCAAATTGGTTTTACTGAAAAAATCATTCTGGGTCAGTAACGTTTTGAGTTCGAGTTATTGTATTGAGATGGACTGCGTCTCATCAGCCAATAAGGCTGAGAGGCTCGATGTAGAAGCCTTATCAGAACTTCTTGGTTTTTTATCGGAGCGCGCATGTGTTATTAGTACGTTGCGCTGGAATCAGAATGATTCGGCGACCGTCGCACGTTCTTCTTCAACAGAATGCGCTGAGTCGGTTCATCGTTTAACGCTAGCGTTTACCGCTTTATCACCAAGCCTGAATTTTGAAGATGCTGTTAAATCGCAATGCCAGAAACATTGGCAATGTGATTATTTGGAACTTTCTCGGGTTTAATGGAGCTCCAAGTAATTAATCTGTTTTTTTGGCTTGGGTGAGTCCAAAAATAGCAACGGGGTCGGTAAAGCCTTTTACTTCTACTTTTTCTAGTGCTGTTGTTTCAATGTCTGCTTTTCCAGATTTAACAAGTGCAGCGGTACGCTCACTGATGATGACGTTGTAGTCTTCGTGGCGAGTCTGGCTTTCTAGTCGCGCACCTAAATTCACATTACTTCCCATTACGGTAAAGTTTTTAATACGACGTGACCCAAAGTTACCCACAAACATTTCGCCCGTACTGATACCAATACCATGCCTTACTGACTCATAGTCGTTGTTATCACCTTCTTGCCATTCGGCATTTAATTTGATGAGCCCTTCATTCATCGCTAAAGCTGCTAAGCATGCTTTAGCGGCATGGTCGGGTACATCAACGGGTGCGCCAAAAAAGGCCATGATCGCATCGCCCATGTATTTATCATAGGTGCCACCGTGGTCTAAAATAATTTCGGTCATCACATCAAAATACCGGTTGAGTTGCTCAACCATAATCGAAGGATCGACGTGCTCAAATTGTTGAGTAAAGCCTTGTAGATCTGAGAATAAAACGGTGAGCTCTTTCTTTTCACCCGTTAAGTTTTCAAGTGCTGTTTCAGGGTTATCAACAATGGTTTCCATAATTTGTGGTGATACGTAGTTTGAAAATACCTTGGTGAGTTGGTGCTTTTCTTTATCGTGAATGTAATAACGATAAACTGTTCCACCAAATAACGAGACACTCATAAACAACGACGGCACCACCAATGGAAACCAAAGTGAATCGGTAAAGCGTCCGTCAAAGGCAATAAAACTAAAAGCCCAATAAAAAATAACCAATGCGAGCCCCATAAAAAAGCCGACCATTAAACGGCGGGAAGAAATGGTGGTGTACAACATAATTAAGCAAAACGGGAGCACCATCCCCCACACCATAAAGGGCGACGCTTTTTTAATGAAATCGTTATCGTTGAGTAGCATATCCATGGTGTTGGCTACAATCTCTGGGCCATAGGTTGTTTTGCCAATCGGCGTGCGGTGGATGTCTTTAACGGTGTCGCCATAAATGACAATCTTTCCGTCCCAACTCAGCATGCCCGATGCTTTTTGACCGTTTAAATCATAGAGTGTGGAAGGCGGATCCGCTTTGAGTTTAATGTTATTCATTTGACGTAATAAATCGCTGACCGAAACGTGCCGGTACATAAATCCACCGGCAAGCTGGGCATTGTTGATATCTGAGCGAACCGTTTTATTCAAGTCATAAGGCACATACAAGCGATGTCGTTGACGCAACTCTTTAACCAGTAATGCGGGGTTGCGCCAGTTAATCAATACGTTTAACCCGTCACTGGTTTGAACCGTTTTAGTAATGAGTTCAAAATTACCTTGAGGCGTATAGGATAACTTGCCTTGATAGGCCATAAAATCCATCACAGGGGCTGCCCCTAAATACGTGAAAACGTTATTGTTATAGCCTTTAAATGCCAATCGAATATCTCGAATAAAGGCATCTTGGTTATAGACAACCGATACAGCGCCCATGCCTTTTAATCCTGACATCAGCTCAGGCACAATTAAACCGGTGTGACAGTAGGTTATATTTTTCTGAAACGCCACTGATAATGCCTCAAGATCAGCGTTTAATCCACGTTCGTTAAGTTGTTTTAAAAATTGAGGTTCTTTGGCATAGGCTTTTTTATACGCATTTTTGGTGCAGTAGCTTTGATATAACGTATAGTACACATCAGTAATGGCAGGTAATTGGTAATAGTCGGTCCGTCTAACAAAAGAGGTCCCCGACACAAGAGACTTGTTTAACTGTATCCACATTGTGCGGTTAAACAGCGATTGTAGAGCGGGACTTGGTAGTGTTTTTATTCCTAGATCCAAAACACCATTAATGCCTGCAAGTTCAGAGGACTTTACTAAAAACGGGGCACGGGCCCACCACGTAAAATAGGGTTTTAACAGGCTGGTATAAGCAACTTGGCCTCGCAATACCTTTCTGGGTAATTCCTGCACGTTGGTGCGAATAAAGGCGCCCATGTTTTCATCCATCATGGTGGCCGCATACACATTACCTGCTTTGGTAATGGCTTCGGCTAGCTTGGCATCGCCTTTTTTTGACGAATTCAATTCCACATCCAGCACAATTGCCTTGGCACCGTGCTCTGATAAATACGTAATGACGTCGGCCAGTTTTTCGCGTGGCAACATACGGCTGCCCATTTCTAGCTCAGGATAATTTCGGGCAGCCTTACTTGTTCGCCGGTCACTAGATAGAATAATGATCTGTTCGGAGGGCATGTAGTGTTCGGAGCGAAGGCGCAGACGAATATCAAGCAAGGTGCTTTCCATGCTTTGAAGCACATCGGCATGGATTATTTTTTGTGCGAAAAACACCGTGAAGACCGCTATTACTATCCAGAAAAGACTGGATAGCACACGGCCATCCACATCGGCCTGAAGCCAATTTTTTGCTGAGGCGTTTGATGCTTTATGTTTAGACGCTGTTTGGTTGGTATCTTGCATACACTCTATTGTAACGATTTTTAAGCATCCTGAGGGAAGGAATATACAAAAACACTAAATTACACGTTTAATTCGCTACTATTAAATAGAGACAGGCTTTTTTGGTGTGGAAATTTCCCTCTAAAGGGCAAAATTTGATAAAATAGGAGGGTCGTTTAAGATGAGTTTGAAACTTTTGACGTTGGTTCCGTCTATTACTGTTAGATGCTATAAGTGAATACTAAGAAAACAGTGAAGCTTGAGTAAATGAAAAACACTAACCGATCGGCTAGGTTGATTTAAGCCGACAGGTTGATTTGAAAGCGTGTGAGATTTGCTATTCTTAAATAGAAGACAGCATAGCACTATATATTTCACCCCTACATATCACCACTGCTTTTATGTATTTTGTTCATAGCATTATGTAGACAAGCCCTGTACACATTTGTGTAGTTAGGAATGACCTTAGCGTTTTTAATACGTTTTGGATTTACTTATATATTGGTTCGATTTGTTTAACCTTGATGGCAATCAGAGGAAGCACTATCACGATGACATTGATGACACACATACGCCTAAAAACGGCTTTTCTTAGCGCTGCTTTATTACTAACTTCTATTGTTAGTGCTGGTGTTAAAGCCAATGCCGATGATGGCTTACTGATGTTGAATATGGCAACGTTGGATTCAGAGACAAGTCAAATTTCAGCTAAGGTTGTGATTGATGCCCCACCCAACGTGGTTTGGCAGGGTCTAACGCAATACAATCAAATGAAAAACGTGTTGCCGGGTTATAAAAAGAGCACGGTGCTTAAGTCTGTCGGAAACATCAAAACCCTTGATATTGGTGTGAAGGTCAGCCCTGTGTTGCCAGCCTATAACTATACAATGCGCGTTATTGAAAACAGACCACAGATGCGCTTAGATTTCACCCGTATTTCAGGTGATTTTGATAGCCTTAAAGCACACTACAAGCTCACACCCACCGCTGGTGGTAAACAAACCATTTTGACGTATGGTCTCGTCATTGATCCTGGAATGAAGCTGCCGGGGCAAAGTAAAGTGATTCGCTCTAGCACGCAAAAAACCCTGCAAGCCCTTGAAAAGAGTATTGAGGCTAAATACGCTCAGTCGTTAACGGCTCGTAAATAGTATTTTTATGGTTTATTTTAAAACGTATTTCTAAAACGCCTTCATTTAATAATGAAGGCGTTTTTGAGTTGATGTGTTTATCTGTCTCTTTCGTTTCTATTTGAATCGACGTATGATAGAACGATGTCAAAAATGTTTGAGAATAATAC
>CAYGPY010000088.1:0-3174 GCA_964351765.1 uncultured Vampirovibrionales bacterium | reverse complement strand
ATACTAACCTTACAGTCGGCTCTTTTTACGGTTGATATTGGTAACACAGCAATTAAAGTCATGGCTTTTGCTTCTGTGCAGTCCACATCACCACTGCGTCATGCCACGTTTGCCCATGATAATGAGACCAAGTGCTTTTCTGAATTGCTGGACTTTATTATGAACGGCGAGACGGCATTACAAGACGATGAGATGAGTCGCCTGATTGTGATGGCTTCTGTTGTACCGGCACTGACTGACGAACTGGCTTCGTTTTTATCCGCATGGTTGCCACTAGAAACCACATCGGTTCAAGCACTAGATAAAACCCTGCTCGCCCGTAATGACTTGGGTGTTGATTTTAGTGTGTATGCCGACGGACAGCTTGGCCTTGATAGAGCTGTGGGTTTGTTGGGTGGGCTGCAATGGATTGAAGATCACGCCAGTGAGTTTGATCTACCAGCGCTAAAAGCGGTTATGGTGGCAGATTTTGGTACCGCTTTTACCATGGATGTGATGACGGTATCCTTTGACGATAGTGATTTGTCGCACCGCTTGGCCGACGCTACGCCGGCATTAAACGGCGTATATCAAGGTGGTAGTATTTCTCCGGGCTTATATTTATATAGCCAAGCCCTTAGTGAACACACGGCTGCCTTGTTTCCGGTTGATATCAAGGACGTGTCAAAGGCAGAGAGAAGTCGTGTACCTGCCTTAGGGCAAAATACCAAAGAAGCCCTGCTCGCTGGAGTTCGACATGGGTATGAAGGGGTAATACAAAATTTACTTCATGAATCTTTGGCATCACACATCCCTGATAATACCGATGGTGAGCAACTTGAACGGATGTTTTATCTTGTGGCCACGGGTGGCGATGCGGATTTGATTCGTTCGATGATGGATGAGACCTTTCCGTTTGAAGTTCAACCGCATTTACTGCATTATGGTTTAAAGCGTTATGCCTTAGTACACGTTAGCACTGTAGGCGTAACCAACGTTGCGTTATAAAGAGCACCCCATCCAATGACCCTTTCGACCCCGCCACCACAATCTGCTTCAATCACTACCTCTGAAGAGACGTCTGTAAATGGCTACGAGCCAGTTTCGTTGTTTGCTGCTGTTGGCTATCCTTACCGACCATCAAACTGGCTGAACTTATTATTAGTGCCATCGCTCCTTATGTTTATCGTAACGGTTGTGCTGGCAAAAACAATGGCGCTGGCAATGCCTTTTGTTGTTGTGATGACAGTGATACAAAATGTACTGTTGCTTGGGTATAGCTGGGCTATTGCCCAACGTATTTGGCCGTCATTAAGTGACTTGGCAGCAACACAACACGGTACACAGATCGGTGATGCATCGTGGCGTCTGCCTGATGCCCCGTCGTGGTTGGCTAATAGCCGTGATGTGTTAACCTATGGCGCTGTGTTTTTTGTTTATTTGTCGGTGTTTTATTATGTGTTGAGCGTGTTGTTATTTAATAATGTCTTTTTAGCACAAGTCTTTCAAACTCAGGCGAGTCAATCTGCATTAGCTGCCCTTGTGGTGTTTCAGGGCTTTATGATTTTAGCAGTGCCGGTTGTGATGGCGCCTATTATTTATGCGGTTCAGCAAAACACGATGAAAGCCGTGTTCCAATTTTCTAAAATTAAAACATTGATTCAGGCACATTACGGCAAAGCGATTCACGCAATGATTCGCGCCACGGTGCTGTCGGGGTTTTACTTGATTATTTCATTCTTGCTGATGATCGTGCATCTAGAAATACTGATGCTGGTATTACTCTACCCGATGCTCATCAGTCAATGGATTATGCTTCTCGATGCCTTTAAAGAACCAGCAATCGCTTTGGATTCGTAATCGTATTTACCACTCAAACCAAGGCGGATCGCTTGACGAGGTGGGGCCAATGGTGGTGGGGCCGCCGCCTGTGTAATAGGTGGTGCTGGGTAAGGCGTAATTGCGTGAGGTGAGGCGCCCGTTGATGTACAGCACAAAGGTTAAGGCTTTAGCGGGGCCTGTTGGGTTGCTATCGTAGGTTGCATCGGGATCAATCCTAAATACAATGGCATTGGTGGCGTTGGTGCCTCCAAAACGAATGTTTGGTTGATAGTTAAACATCGCACCATTGTGAAGAAGGACACATGTTTGGTTAGTTTCAGAGCAATCACGGGGTACACCATCATTATAGCTTCTGTCGATTAATGTGGAGGTGTCTTCTCGCACATAGTTTAAGTAAGGGGTTAGATCCAAAAAGGTGGTGTTTTCATCAATGGTGTTGTTCATGCCGTAGGCAGAATAAGCCTGAGAGACAAATGCACCAGCTTCTTTTGCTATGGCATTGTATTGACCAGATTGCGTAGCATTGAGCACCTTAGGAATGGTGAACGTGGCAATGACACCCAAGATGGCCAAGGCAGATAATAGTTCTGCCAAGGTGAAGCCCAAATGTTTTGAGCCAAAGCTAGTTTTTCTCATCACGACATACATAGTCTACATATCGACAGAATTACCCAAAACTTTAGTATTTGTTTACCACTCAAACCAATCGGGATCAGGCAGATCGCCGGGCTGATACGTTGCTGAAAAGCCGCAACCAGCGCCACCTGATATGGTGTCGTCTAAAACGAAGTTACTGGAGGTGACGCGTCCATCAAAATAAAGAAACATAATGATCCGTTTGCCCGGCCCATTTGCGTCAGTGCTATCGCCCGTTACCTTGCCATCAGGGTCAAAATCAAATGTCCACGCATGCTTGTTTGTTGTGCCATAAAAACATCGTGTTGGTCCGTACATCAAATAACCACCGTTGTGCAGAACCAGACAGTTATTATTACCAGTACAACTAACCGTTCCTGTTTGGCCATAACGGTTATCAATAGCAGAGGCCGTGTCAACACGAACGTAGTTCATGTAGGGCGTTATATCTGCACCAACAGTGGTACTTGAGGGTGTATTATTTAATCGGTAAGCCGAATAGGCCTGAGTGACCATGGCGGCCATTTCTTTGGTGGTGGAATTCCACTGGCTGTTTGAAGTCGCATTAAGCACCTTAGGAATGGTAAATGTTGCAATGACGCCTAAAATAGCCAAAGCTGATAATAGCTCGGCAAGGGTAAAACCCCATGATTTTTTGCTCATCAATCGGTACATACTTATGTATCGACAGGGGGGGGGTAAAACTTTAATTTTTGC
>CAYGPY010000087.1:2108-10171 GCA_964351765.1 uncultured Vampirovibrionales bacterium | reverse complement strand
CGAACTAGAGGAAATGATCATATCACATTCTCTAGTTACAACTTGCACCCATTCTGGGGGGCAGGTCAGTACAATACTACGTATTCCAATAATAACTTGAAAAATGTTGTATAATGTAGTTCTTCTACTTAATAGTGGATCTGCGTATTGGGGATTGTTAGTAATACATTTCTAATAAGTTTTAGCAGAGGTTTATCGTTAAGGCCTGATGGATCGTATGAACCTAAAAACCAGCTTGGAAGAATCTTGATGATTGGTAAAACTGAATTAGAAGGTAATAATAGTTTTCAACTAGCTGTAATTGTAGTTCTTTTAGTTCTTACAGCCTTTTTACCAAGTGAAAACCTTATTATAGAATTGATCCAATTTATTATCCTTAGTGCTATTTTAATTACCGTTCCTCTGGGTTTCAATCTCCTTTGTAATGAATATGATGTCGCTAATCAGTCGACCATTAGAGTATTTCGACTATCTTTACTTCCGGCAGGAGTATTGGCGGCTATATCATTCACCCTTTCTAAAGGTGCTTTATCTGGATTAATGATTTGTCCTTGGTTTTTAGTTACTTTTATTACAGCACTTTCTGGACTGAAGTTTCTTAAGAAAAATGGATTCTACAATCCGGTCGACCTTTGCATCGGTTTTAGTCAAATATACCTGTTTATAGGTGGTTTGTGGTTACTTGCAGATAGATTAGGAATGGTTGTTTTAAATTTCAGTAGTGCCATCACCCTTCTAACAGGTATGCATTTTCACTATGCGGGCTTTATTACGACACTCATTGTTGCTCAGGTTGGAAAATACCTTCTTGAAAACAGCTTATACAATGGCTGGAAAAGAAGGTTTTACTTATTTGCAGTGACCGGTGTTATCGTTGCAACACCTTTAATTGCTGCTGGAATAACAGCTTTTCCTTTACTCGAGATGATTGGTGCTTACCTTCTTGCCATCGCACTCCTTGCGCTTTCAGTATTAATGCTTCATGTTATCCTCCCTCTGCTTAAGGGAAATAGTAGAACGCTAATAGTTATTGCCTCAGCTTCCCTTCTTTTTAGTATGTTTATGGTGTTGCAATACGCCAATAGTGAGTTCTTTGAGGTTTTTAATTTTAAAATACCTCTAATGGTAATAACTCACGGTATAGTTAATGCCTATGGTTTTGCGCTATGTGGAATACTGGCTTTTTATCTGGATCAAAACTCTAAAAAGGTTCGATTATAATGCCTAGCCTTTCCATCGATGTTGAAATAGATGCACCCATAGAGAGGTGTTTTGATCTCATTAGAAGTGTTGATGTTCACTTGGATACGGGCCGTGTTATTCAGGCAACTGTTATTGATGGACGTAAAACCGGATTGTCAGAACTTGGTGATTCAACAACTTGGACAGCTAATTTCTTTGGAGCTCGTTTCAAAATGACCACAGTGATTAAATCAATGGATTATCCGAAGTACTGCTCGGATGAAATGGTTAAAAGCTTGTTCAATAGTTTTACTCATTCTTACACTCTTAAGGAGAAAACGGTAAGACTGTTGTAAAAGATGAAATTTCTTTTCGTTCTCCGTTGTATCCCTTTGGCTACATTATTGATAAGTTCGTGCTCGGTCCTAAAATTTATAATGTCCAAAAACATCGAATTTCAGAAATAAAAAGACTGGCTGAAGATTCAAATTTTTTAATTTAAGAGAGTGATTAATAATGCCTGACTGGTCATATCAACCCCTATTCAAACCCCTCTTGTTTAAGCTACCTTTCAAGAGGGCAAGAGAAATAACTCTTAAAACGTTTGGTTCATTAGCAAAAATTCCATTTGGACTAAATCTCATTGAATTTTTAGGGAATACCAATAGATCTGAAATAAATAGCAAGGTAGGTTTGGGTGGAGGCCTGGTTTTTGATAGTGATACCTTGCTCGCTTTCTCAAAACTGGGATTCAGTTTTATGGAAGTTGGTCCCGTCACAATATCATCAATTAGCATCCAAGAAGATAAGATATCAAGAGAAAAAGAAAGTATTTATTATCCTTTCGTGCCAGAAAATTCTGGTATTAATGAACTCTCTCAGCAATTAAAACACTATTACGCTTCAAAATCAGATAGAGCTGTTAAAATCTTGGTTCGCTTAAGCAACCTTCCTGGAAGTTCATTGGAAGCAAGTCTGATAGAATACAAACAATTAATGGAGATATTATCCACGTTTCCAATAGATAGTTTTGTTATTGATACACGTTGGTGGGGAGCTGAGTGGTCTGAAGGAGATCGGTTTAATCTGTTAGAGACGTTGTTGGGTCAATGGAATAGTCAGAAGACCATTTATATTCTTGTGTCGCCCGGAGGAACACTGCCAAACGATGAAGCGGTTAAGCTTTGCCACTCTTTAGATCTTGCCGGTATTATTGTTGGCGGAGGATCCATTTCTGATCAAACTAATGAGAGGCTGCTTTGCGGGCAACCTACCAAAACTAAGTCTTTAGAGCGGGTGAGGGCAATTAGAAAACTAGACGAGCAGCTTAATATTATTGGATCAGGAGGTATTATTGAGCCACAGGATGCACTGGATTTTCTTGATGCTGGTGCTAATCAGGTTCAACTGCATAGCGGGCTAATCTTTTCTGGACCGAGCTTACCAAAACGAATTCATGCAAATATAAATCGGGTGTCTTTGATTCAAAGTGATCCTGTTGTGTTTTCTATCCCGTCTTACCTGCAGGGCTGGGTAGGGTTTCTTATTGCCTCTACGGGCCTTATGATTGCCAGCTTGCTTGCTATGTACGTTGGTTTAACCACTGTACTTCTTCCTTATGATGAGGCATTTCTGGGGCTGAGTAGAGGCGAAATTCCAGAGATCAATAATCACCTCCTACATTTTATGCAACATGATCGGGTGACTTTAGCTGGTACATCGATGTCTGCTGCCATTCTTTTTATTAGCACGGCTGTCTTTGGTGTTAAGGTTGGATACCGATGGGCTTATCGTGCTGAAGTTACGGGCCTGATAGCCGGTTTTCTTTCGTTTTTTCTATACGCTGGCTTTAATTATTTTGACCCTTTGCATGCCTTGGTCTGTTTGTTGATTGCTCCGTTCTTTTTATGGGGATTAATCGTAAAGCCTCAGTTTGTGCCTGAAGCAACTCAGGATCGCTTTAATAGTAAGTTATGGCATAGGTCATTGATAGGGCAGTTCATGTTCATTGCCATTGGGTTTGGGCTTCTTGTTGCAGGGCTCACGATTGCTTTGGTAGGGTGTACCACTATTTTTGTTAACGAAGACTTGCATTTTATGGGGACAACCAGAGAGGCTCTAGCTCAAGTTAACGTGAACCTGTTACCCTTGATCGCCCATGATAGAGCCTCATTTGGCGGGTTTCTTTGGCCTGTTGGGATTATGGTTTTACTGTTGTCTCTGCATGGGTTTCAGCCCGGTAGAAAATGGATCTGGTGGACGCTTTGTTTGGGGGGGCTGCCGGGGTTTCTATCGGTAATGCTTATTCATTTTTCGATTGGCTATACACACTTCATACACTTATTTCCGGCTTATATAGCGTTTCTAATGTATATTACTGGGCTATATCTGTCTTATGGGCATTTATGCAAAGAGCCAGATTGATATGCCTGTTATAAAGAAGTAAGGCATGTTTTGAAATCTTCTAATTTGACCTTGACCCCTTGGAGATGTGACTTAATAAACAGAAAAGTGGGCCCAGCAGGATTCGAACCTGCAACCAAGGGATTATGAGTCCCCTGCTCCACCATTGAGCTATAGGCCCTGAGTTTCCAAGTATAGCATTACCCTTGCTTGAAGCCAATGAGGTTCATCTAGGTGCTGTTAAGACGAGCTTAAAGACGCTGACTCATTGGCCCACTCGACTAGGAGATCAGCGTCTTCTAGTATATCGACAGGGATCTGATAATAATTTTTTAGAGTCTGAGTCTCGTTAAAGGTAAATTGACCCATTCCTTCCTCAAGATAGCGATGCTTTGTGTGTTCGTTGGTTTTAAAATACAGCGAGCTATCGGCAATAATAGCGAAAAAGGTTTCTTCTAAATACAACCCGTAACCACCAAACATTGATTTACACCGTACATCGGCTAGTATATGCAGTTGATCCAGCACAAAATTCTTAAAAGATTCCTGCTGTGCTTTTTTTAATTTCTTTTGTTTGGCATCCATCAAGTAATCTTTTTTATGCCTAACCGTTACTCAAGCTTTTCACACGGTCTTGAGCGTAGCGAACAAAGTCATCATCTTGAGATGGTGAGAGCTCGATGAATTTTTTAAAGGTCGTTAGCGCTTCTGCCGACTTATTTTGTTCGTCCAGAATTAAGGCTAGTGCATAATAGGCATCTGCAAAACCGGTATCCAGCTTAATCGATTTTCTGTAACTTACGGCAGCTTGCGTGTTGTTGTTTTGAGCACCTAAGATCAAGCCCTTGTAATAATGAGCCAGTGAATCAGTGGGTTTGGCGGCAATGGCTTTGTTGATCAGCGTGAGTGCTTGTGGGTATTTTTTTGCATTAAACGTATCCACGGCATCTTGTAAGGTATTGCTTGCTTGCGTCTCTTCAATAGAGGCCAGTGCTTCTCTGGCTTCAGCCAGTGTTGGATCTTTTGTGACAGCGTGATTGTATGCTTGAGCCGCTAAGTCCAGCTTGTTTTGCTGGTGATAGGCTGTGCCTAAATAGTAGTGATAGTTTGCTTTGAAGGCATCTTTAGCAATCGCTTTGTTATAGATTTTAATGGCGTCATCAATACGTCCTACAGACTGCAAGCTAACGCCATAAGCCGAGAGTAGATCTGAGTCATCAGGCGTGGTTTGCAAGGCTTTTTCAAACGCAGGGATGGCCTCTTGATGCTTCTCTTGTTGTTGCAATGCAATGGCTTGCTCATAATGTTTAAAGCCTAAGCTTTGCTGAGCACTTTTGGCTAGCTCTTTCACCGTGTCGTTGCTTGGGTCGAGTTCAACGGCTTTCTGATAGGCTTTTAAACTCTCAGGCTCATTGCCTTGAGCGTGATACACTGCGCCTAAGTTAGCGTAGGCACTGGCTAGGTTTGGATCTAATTGAATGGCTCGTTTGTAATAGTTTGCGGCTAGGTCATAATCATTGTAGCGGTGAAATTCTTCGCCAATTTTGGATTGAATAATCGCGTTACGCGAAAAGCGATCAGCGTAGCGCTGAAGTTCGGCCTTCACTCGGTTGGGATCGGGATGTTGTTTAAGCATCGTCAGCATTTCTTCTTGTGCTGCGGTGTGGCTTGGGTCGGCGGCCAATACTTTGTCAAAGGATTGGAGCGCCATTTCAATATTGCCCGATTCTTTATAGGCTGTGGCTTTATAGTAATTTGCTTGCTTATTACTAGGGTCAATGTGTAATACCGTGTCATAGGCTTTAATGGCCATGGGGTAATTTTTTTGTGCCTGAAATAAGGTTCCCATGTTCAAGCGGATCATTTTTTTTGTTTCAAAATCAGTGCTTCGGTTTTGTTCAGCAAAATGTTCTGCAGCGTTGTACTGTTGATAGGCTAAAGGGAGTTGTCCTTTTTTCTGATAGACGCTACCCAAGTTGGCATGACCGACGACACTAGAAGGGTTGAATCGAATTTCGTTCAACCATACTTTTTCAAGTTGGTTTAGGGCATTCATGTTTTTAGGATTGATTTCCAGCGCCTTGTTGTAGTTTTTAACCGCGCCATCAATATTATTGGCTTTTAGTAAGCTGTTTCCCAAGTTTACATACACCTCATCACCACCACCATCGGCACCCATTTTATCGGCTGCTTTGCTGTAATAAGTAACCGATTTTTCAGGCTTGTTTAACACGTTAAACAAATCGCCCATCGCTTTTTGCGCTTCGGCATTGTTGGCATTCAGCTCAAGCACCTTACCGTACTCTACAATAGATTCTTGAAAATGCCCCTTAAGGCGCTCTTCTTTGGCCATCGCTAAGTGCTTGTTAGCATCGGTTAGGCTAATGTTTAAACGCTTATAAGTGTTGGTTAGATTGGCCTCTGTGGTTTTTAAATTTTTGGAGTGAATTGGTTTTTTGGGTGCATCATCAGGCCAGCCGTGTTTCAACAAATACAACGCATTTCGAAAGTCACTTAAAGCGCTGGTATTGTCTTTGGTCTTGTTCATGTAATACACGCCACGGCTAATGAAAGACGCTGCAAGGTTGTTATAAATAACCGGAATACTCATGTCCTGAGCCAATGGTAACGCTTTACTATAGTACTCAATGGCTTTGCTGAGCTGGTTTTGGTTGTAATAATTGGTGGCCTGCTCCACGTATTGGCTGTAGAGCTCTAGGGAGCTATCGTCTTCATAGCTATAATTGTTATTCTGAGCTGGTGGTGAGTAGCGCTGCTGGGGTTGTTGCTGTTGTGGGTGATATTGTTGTTGTGGCTGTTGAGCAGGACGCTGGCCCATCGGTGGTTGGCCATAGCCATTGCCATAATAATTGTAGGGCTTGCTGCCAGGTTGTTGCTGCTGGTATTGCTGTTGTTGTCCATAAGGATTTCGATATTGCTGCGCTTCGGCCGGCGTGCTACCAAGAATCATTCCCCCTGCTGCAATCAGTGAGACACTGGCCGCTAACAAAAGAGGCTTTACCAAGCGACGCACTTGATTGGGTTCTGTTGTTGCTAATTGAGATACAAAAGACATGAATCGAATAACCTTTACGCTGACATCACCGCTGAATGCGTTTCGTTTCGCATTCTTTCCCATTACTATTATACTTAAGGATGTTGTTTTTAGGGGGCAAGAGCCGGTGTTTTAATGCTAAATAGTGATATACGGCTTGTAACCTGTATACTCCTAGTTATAGAGACGGTTTGCGGGGTGTTATGTTCCTTTTTTAGCCCCGTATAATTTAGAGGTAAAATAGAATGCATACGAATCAATAAGGTAACACTCGCTTTATGGATAATCAGTCTAAAACAAGTGTGAACAACCCTTTTCCTCAAGCGCCTACAGGATACAACCTTGCGTGTTTAAAAGGTGAGCGCAATGGTAATATTCAATTGGCCACGACCAAAGAAGTGCTTCACTATAAAGACTTACCATCTGACGTGCTTATTGCTGCCCAGGATTGGGCAATCGAGCTCGAAACACTGGGTGCTAAAAAAGTGTACTGGCTCACGCTGGCCGAAATGCTACCACACCTGCACATCCACCTTTACCCCCGATGGGAGACCGACACCCTAAAAGGCGTCGCCTTATTTGAGCAACGAGAAACGGAACCTCAACCCATATGGGAAACCAACACAACAGAGGCTTTAGCGAGATGGGCAAAAAAGCATAGCGTGTTTATTCTATAGGGTTAAGTCAACTAAGCTTTAAATTAAAGCTTCTTGCTGTAATCGACTTTACGTAGGCGGATGTTGTCTGGGGTGACTTCCATCAGCTCATCGTCAGCGATGTAGTCTAATCCAAATTCCAGTGTTACTTCAACCGGTGTGGCCAGTACTTCAAACACGTCAGCGTTTGCACTACGCATGTTGGTTAGCTTTTTAGGGCGACACACGTTCATAGCGATATCTTGTTGCCGGTTGGTTTCGCCAACGATCATCCCTTTGTACACCGTGATTTTAGGTTTTACAAAGAACACGCCACGGTCTTCTAGGTTTTTAAGTGCATAGGCCGTTACGTCACCTTGCTCACTTGATACCATCGCACCATTGCGTGTGGTACCAATCTCGCCAGCCCACGGAATATATTCTTTAAACACAGCATTCATAATACCTTGGCCACGGGTCATACGAATAAATTCGCTTCTGAAACCCAATAAACCACGAGATGGAATCGTGAATGATATTGATGTGCGACCTAATTCGCTCACCATGTTTTGAAGAGTACCCTTACGTGGAGCTAAGCGCTCAATGCACGCACCACTGTTTTCATCAGGCACATCAAGTAGCAATTCTTCACACGGTTCGTGAAGTACACCTCCAATCTCTTTGGTTAGTACTTCAGGTTTACCTACTTGGAACTCATAGCCTTCACGACGCATGGTTTCAATCAGGATCGAAAGGTGTAATTGACCACGGCCACTAACCACAAACTG
>CAYGPY010000087.1:0-2098 GCA_964351765.1 uncultured Vampirovibrionales bacterium | reverse complement strand
CTGATCGGGTGTGGCGCCTTCGCCAACATTCAAGCTGACGTTGCTTTTAATTTCTTTCCATAAGCGGTCACGAATTTGACGAGAGGTAACAAACTTACCTTCACGCCCTGCAAACGGACTGTTGTTAACCGAAAAGGTCATCTTCAAGGTTGGTTCTTCAATATCAATTGGAGGCAAGGCTTCAGGGTTGGCTGGATCGGCGAGTGTTTCACCAATCTGAATTTCCGGAATACCGGCTACAGCTACAATATCACCGGCTACAGCTGTTTCAACTTCAATGCGTTTTAGGCCACGGAAGCTAAACAGCTTATTCACACGGTGATTACTGATATTACCTTCACGCTCCATTAGCGCAATTTGCTGGCCTTGTTTAATGACACCACGACGAATGCGGCCAATAACAATACGGCCCAAATAGTCGTTATAATCCAATGTCGATACTTGTAGTTGAAGTGAACCTTCATTGTCACCCGGAGGGGCTGGGATTTGATTGATGATGGTTTCAAACAGTGGTTTTAAATCAACTAACTCATCATCCATATCAAGCTTAGCGGTACCTTGCAGGCCACACGCGTAGACCACAGGGAAATCAAGCTGAGACTCATCGGCACCGAGCTCGATAAAGAGATCAATAACACGGTCAATCGCCTTAGCAGGATCACCGGCAGGACGGTCAATCTTATTAACAACCACAACCACCTTTAAACCTAGTGCAAGCGCCTTACGCAATACAAAGCGTGTTTGAGGCATTGGGCCTTCAACAGCATCTACAATCAGTAGTGCTCCATCAACCATCGTGAGGACGCGTTCTACTTCACCCGAGAAGTCGGCGTGACCAGGGGTGTCGAGAATATTGATTTTATAGTCGCCGTAAGGAATGGCGGTATTTTTAGCCAGAATGGTAATACCACGCTCACGCTCTAGGTCGTGAGAGTCCATCGCGCGCTCTTGCAGTTGTTCGTTTTCACGCAAGATACCACTTTGCATAAACATGGTGTCTACCAGTGTGGTTTTACCGTGGTCAACGTGGGCAATAATGGCAATGTTGCGGATGCCTTCGTTACGAACGCCATTACTTTCAGGCGCAGCAGAGGTTACTTCAGTCGTCATGAGGAAAATCCTTGATGTGAGGGTGAGGGAAGCTAGTTTAGCCATACTATCTATAAGTATTATATCTAGCCAGAACAAGTACAATACAACAAAGACCAACCACAACCAAGAATTGCCTTAAATTGGTTGTCTTAAGGCGCTTTTACTGCCAAAAATGAACAAATATTACGGGATAAGGCAATTATCAGGCTATGTTTGTTTTTATTTTAATGTGGAGTGAGTTTTATCGAGGATAAACACGTGTGTTTGTCTCCGGTTTTAAAGTAATGGTAGTGGAGTGAATGTATGTCGATGATGAATGTGAATGGGTATAGCAATAACGTTGCGCAAAATAATATTTTATTAACAGGTCAACAGCCTACAAGCCAGCAAGGCGTTATCCCAGCCCAAGTAACACAGCAGGCTGGTGTGCAACCCAGTAATGCAAATGCATCACCTCTGGATGCTCTAACCCAGATGTCAATGTCGATTGCACATATGATGACATCACTGATGTCATTGATGACGACTGTTGCCGGAATGTCAGGACAAAATAATTACGCTCAAACAACCGTAACGCAACCTGAGCCAGCACCGGCCCGATTAACAGAAATCGAAGCTAGTGATTTATCCGTTGAAGAATTAAAAGATAACGATGCGATTGACGCTGAAATTGATCGCTTACTGGCTCCATTACAAGCAGGTGATGAAGTAAGAGCGTTACTGAATGAATATGAAGGCTTGGAACCTCAGTCACCAGAAGCACAACAGCTTGAAGCCAGAATGTACCGTGTGGCTGAAACCGATCCTGCAATCAAAGTAAAACTAGAAGAGCTAGAAAACTATGAACCCGATTCTCCTGAGGCCATGGCGCTTCAAGAAGAGCTTTCTGAATCGGGCTACGTTGGTATATCAACAGTCCAGACGTTAACAACGATTAAAGCTCGTAATCAAATTCTGAATGATTTATCCCCTGAAGATAATCCTGATGAGAATCAAGCGATTGAGA
>CAYGPY010000086.1:0-10184 GCA_964351765.1 uncultured Vampirovibrionales bacterium | reverse complement strand
TGTTTTCATCATCTTGAATTAAGGCGATTTTATCTTCGGCTTGGTGCGCTTTGGTCTGTGACACAAGGCGTTGAAAGAGTTGGCTCATTTAAGAAGTTCCTTATTTAGATAGGCTTTTAGGTCGTAAATAGTGTAATAGTTTTGTCTTAGGTGTTCAGCCAAGAATGTAATTTTCCGTTGGAGGCGTTGAGTTTTTCCGTTGCCTCGTCAAGTGTGCAGTTTAGCTTCGCCATTAAAATGGCTGGTTTGACGTTGTTATCGGCATCACTCAGCACGATTTCGGCTTGGATCGTATCGCAGTTTCCGAGTTGACTAATTAATCGCGTGGCGCGTAATTTAAGTTTGTCGTTACTGGGGCGAACGTCTACCATCAGGTTTTGATACGTCTTGCCGATCTGAATCATCGCACTGGTGCTGAGCATGTTGAGCACCAGTTTTTGTGCCGTCCCTGCCTTCATTCGCGTACTACCTGCAATGACTTCAGGCCCCACGTCAACTGAAATGGGATGCGTGGCCAGTGTGGCTAATTCGGATTTGGCGTGGCACGTGATGACCGACGTTGTTGAACCAATCGTGTTGGCTTGCTTAATCACCCCATGCACATAGGGCGCATGCCCACTGGCAGAAAGCCCTATAACTACATCAAGCTTTGTTATGCCAGCCTGAATAACATCATGTTTACCACCCTCTTCACTGTCTTCAGCGCCTTCAACGGCGTGCCGAAGGGCATGGTCGCCACCGGCAATAATACCTTGTACCATCGAGGGGTCCGCGCCGTAGGTGGGTGGGCACTCAGAGGCATCGAGTACCCCAAGGCGTCCACTGGTGCCAGCACCAAAATAAAACAGGCGTCCGCCGTTATTAAAGGCATTCACAATGGCATCCACAACTGGAACAATCGCTGGAAGCGCTGCTTCAACGGCTTGAGCCACGAGCTTATCGTCGTTGTTAATGCGTTTTAACACATCAATCGTAGCGAGTTGATCAATGTCTGTTGTACGAGGATTGATTTGTTCTGTGGGAATAATGCCATCGGTAATTGACCGAGCCACAGAAGTAGCCGGTATGGCGTTTGTTGGATTGTTAGACGTCTCGCTCATTGTGTCCTCACGTATCTAATATAGTAGAAAAGCACGCCTGAGGAAATGGATAGAAACAAAACGTCGTTAAGGCTGTCAATATCAGCGATATTGAGAGGTGAAAAATAAGTATGAATCCAGTACAATGAGTGGACTGTTTCGTTATAACGCTGATATGAGATTTTTTATTGATGTTCACCCCGCCGTATTTATCTGCCCGTATCACTCGGATAACCACAATGGCTTTGGCCTTGATGGTTCTATTGAGTGGTTTTTTGAGCGTGTTTCACTCTGTTGAAGCACGATACCGCTTTAACCGAAGTAATACCTCACGGGTCTCAAAATCCAAGAAGATTACATTACAGCCTAAAAAAGTAGCACCGCCAATGCAATTTCGCGCCGATGTGGTGAGCCATAGTAACGTGCCAGACCAAGGTCAATTGGCTTGGCGTGTTAAAACATCGGGGCAAACCTCATCCGCACCGGCTATTTCAAGCTCAACGGTGTATGTGGCCACTAACGATGGTGTGCTGACGGCTTATAACCGTAAAGACGGACGTGTTATTTGGCAGCAACGTGTTGATGAACGTGGTATTGACCGATCATCACCGTATTTAGATACTGCCAATGGCAATGTGATTGTTGGAAGTCGGAGTGGGTATATCACTGCGCTGAATGCCAAAACAGGGGCTGGCGTGTGGCGCTTTAGCACCAAAGGTGCTGTGTTCTCCTCACCAACGGTGTCGGGCAAATTGGTGTATGTAGGCTCTCGCGATGGTTTTGTATATGCTCTTGATGCGGCCTCTGGCCAACAACGTTGGGCATTTGATACCAAAAGCATGGTTGATAGCACGCCGTTTGTGGCTGATGGCCATGTGTATGTGGGTGATTACCATGCGTGGTGTTATTCCTTAGATGCTCAAACCGGCGCTGAAGAATGGCGCCATCAAATTGATGCGGCTGTTGTGGCTTCAGCGGTTGCCAGTGATGATAAAGTGTATTTTCCAAGTTCAGTGGGTGCAGTCTACGCACTCGATCGCGAAACGGGGAAGAAAAAATGGATGTACTCAGCGTCCTTTAACCAGTCGGTGTATGTGCCTGTGATCGTTCGCGGGCAAGAAACCTACATGTCGGATTCCGAGGGTCACATTACAGCCATTAATAACCAGTATGGCATTCGTAATTGGCAGATCAAAGTGGATGGTGGCATATTGGTTCCTCCTGTTTTAGCCGGCAACACTTTTTATGTGGCAACAGGAACAGGTCATATTTATGCCTTAGATGCGAATCAGAGCGGTAAAATTCTATGGCAAGCAAAAATTGATAGTGCGGTTGAATCGCCCTTAGTGGTGAATAAAGGCCAGCTTTTTGTTGGCGTGCACACGGGTCGCCTGTATGTATATCAGTAAGCGTATTCGTAATGGTGCCCCGCTTTTTGTAATGAATTAGGAAACGTCGATGTCTGTTGAATCAACAAAAGTACTGGCTGTCATTCCGGCTCGATATGCCTCAACGCGTTTTCCAGGAAAGCCTTTGGCTGATATTAACGGCAAGCCGATGATTTATCATGTGGTGAAAACCGTGAGTGGGGTTGAGGGTGTGGACGCTGTTGTGGTGGCAACGGATGATGACCGAATCGAATCGGCGGTGCAAAAATTTGCGTCTGAATTTAATGGCAGGATGCCGGTTTCGGTTCAGATGACTTCATCCGATCACCCTTCGGGTACGGATCGTATTTGGGAAGTCGCCTCCACGTTATCCGAGTATGATTTTGTGCTCAACGTGCAAGGCGATGAACCTTTTATTGATGCTGGTATGGTGGGTCAACTGATTCAGGCAATGAAATCCCAAGCCCAGGCCGATATTTACACGGCGGTTACGCCGATTGATGGCGAACCTGCTCAGAAAAAAACCATGCTCGATAACCTCAATGTGGTGAAGGCTGTATTAACGAGTGAGCAACAAGCACTTTATTTCTCTCGTGCTGCGGTGCCTCACAATCGTGATGGTGATAGTGAGCACGTTTATTATCGACACCTGGGTATCTATTTATACCGACGCGCTATCTTAGAAGCTTTTACCAAATTGCCACCCTCGCCTTTAGAGCAGTGTGAAAAATTAGAACAGCTTCGAGCTTTAGAAGCAGGTTGGCGTATTTATGCCTTAGTAACAGATAAAGCCCCTGTGGGTGTGGATACGCCTGAAGATTTAAAAGCACTGGTATAAGAGCGGTTGTCTTAAAATTTTATTAGCCCGTCGGCTGACTGGCTAATGTCCTGTGGGAACAAACACGCTATAATAAAGACAACAAGGATAGTGTTTTTATTGTTTACTTTGATGTTCGTTTTTATATTTTGTGAGTGAGAGCGTTTTCTGTGTTGAGCACAGCGAACACCGTTTTTTGGGTTTCTAATGTCTCTTAAACGTTTTACGTAATCCACCGTGTTGCCTTTGCAGCATAAGCTTGATGGAGTGATTGTTAATGTTGACCAACGTATTGAGTGTTAAATTAAATAAGACGGTGGCTTTGGCGGGTGTGATGATGCTCGCGATTGTTTTTCTAAGCGACAGCTTGGTTTGTGCCGCAACATTATCTTCGGCTGATGATGGTGGCGAGTTGCGATTGGTTAAATCATCCGTGCAACCTGAGTACCAGCCTTATGTGAAACCCCACGTCAACACAACTTACATCAATCAAGCGTATGCCTTGCATGCGGTTGAAGCGAGTAATTATTTGGCTCCCGATAAGGTGGCACCACCCATTTATTTAGAAGAAGATGAAAATGGTACGGTGTCTCAGGTGAAATTAACACCCAAGCCTGCACCACCAACATCGTCTAACAACGAGGCAGAACCCCTATCAGAACTTAATAAGCCTCAGGCGTTTGATACCATCGTGCAAATTCCTGAGCTTCAAGATACGCAACTCATTGCCGCGGCCTCAACAGGTGGCAGTGCCACCGCATTGAAGTCGGTGCCTAAGAAGCATACCGTTGGTAGTCTAACGACCTTTATTCGAGGCTACAATAAAAAACTCAGTTTTGAGCAGTCTTCAGTGATTGCCCAGTCCATAATGCGCTTCAGCAATTTGTATAAGGTTGATGCCCGTGTGGTAACCAGCGTGTTGGCCGTTGAATCGTCATTCCGCTCGGACGCCATTTCCTCTTCCGGGGCCATCGGACTAGGTCAGTTAAAGCCCGACACGGCCCGTTGGTTAGGTGTGGTGAATCCGTTTGATCCGATTGATAATGTGGCGGGTTCAACGCGCTTTTTAGCGTGGCTGTCTCGTAAATACAACGGTCGTTGGGATCAGGCGTTATCGGCCTACTATCAAGGCCCCGGTCATGTGGATCGCAATGGTGTGACACGCGAATGCTTGCCCTATTTGGTGAAGGTCAATAATGTGCTCAAGCATTTGTAGCGTTATTTAATAAGCTTTAAATTTATATAAAAAGACGGAATAATCTTTTGTTTTAAGGAGAAAATCCGTCTTTTTTGTGTCTTTTTGGACTGTTTTAGCCAATTTTGAGTATCTTTATATGAGTTTTGCGCACAAAAAGTTCTGTTTGGCGTTTATATGTATGAACCCTAATGGCATGTGTTTGTCATAAAGTATTCATCTTACCCTTAGAAGTGCTACTTAATTTTATGGAGTCTACCCCGCTATGAACGGTGTATCACTCGTTTCTAAAACAGTCAAATCATTTACAAAGCCTCTACGTCGCTCGACCGAGGGTGTCCTTGAGTATGCCTTGCAGCAGCAACGTATGACCCAAAAACCAATTCAGTTTGAACTGAAGCCAATGGTTTTGGGATTGCTTTCAGGTGGCGCGTTGTTATATCAATACGCGCAAGAAAACGCCTTCCCAACGGATGACCCTGGCCGAGGTGCTCGTTATACTGCAACCTCTTTCGGTGCTTGGGCCGTGGCGCAGCTCAGTAAGGGTGTCTATCCGGTGTGGATGTTAGGGCAATCGATTTATACTGCAGGTAAAGAATCCGATGCGATGAACAAGCTGCAGGCGGTTGTAAAAACCGTGACCACGATGAGCTTGGGTTATATGGGTGTGATGGCAGGTCAGTTGTTTACGGATGCTAATTATAAGGCCGATGAGAATGCCATTCGCCATTGGTTGACCCAAGATACCGTGAAAGAATTCCGCGATAACCTTAAACAGGGCTCTGAACCGGTCTATAAGGACCTTGAGAACGTCTTTCAGGCTATTCTTGATAAACAGAACCACCTTAGCGATAACATCATTCATAAAGGCACTGATGCCGTCTTTAATGGCGAGGTGATGAATGAACCACAAGCCGCAACCTTGGCACGTAAAGAGATTAGCCAGTTACGAAGCCAAGCTGTACAGTTAATGGATTCGCCCCAAGTGCAGTTATTACTCGATAGCACCGATCGCCTTAAGCGTCAGCCTGTGGCCAACTTAGCACAGATTATGCGTCGCTCAGAACAAGGCTACATCAAGCTGGTTAAAATGCTCAATCCCGTGTTTATGCATTCGATTATGGCCTTCATGGTGGGTATCCCCTTATCACGAGCGATTAATACCCAGCTTGAACAGCGATTCCCAAGCTTGATCGGCAAGCAGATTGATACAGCATGGCAGGAAAAGCCGCCGTCGAAAAACCTGAAGTTGAAATCGCCATTTGAAATGACGAATTTTAGCAACCGAATGTCTCGAGATCGGTTCTTTAGTGAGTTGGGTCTGGATGAGACACCTCATCGACCGGTTGCAACGTATTAACCGTGTAAGCTCACTAGTCAAATTTAAAGCTCAAAGCAATAGCCCCCTTGTTGATAGTAACAAGAGGGCTATTTGATTTATAGATTGTTGATTGAGAGGTTAATGAGGGATTCTAGAATCCACCCATACCACCCATACCACCCATATCAGGCATTGCTGGAGCAGCACCTGCTTTTTCAGGGACGTCTACAATTAATGCCTCAGTGGTTAGAAGCAAGCCAGCGATACTAGCAGCGTTCTCAAGAGCGCTACGGGTTACTTTGGCTGGATCCACAACACCGGCTTCAAACATATCGATGTAGTCATCGTTTAATGCGTCATAGCCAACGTTGGTTTTGGCTTCCTTAACACGCTCAACAACAACTTGTCCGCGTGCACCAGCGTTATCAGCAATTTGACGGGCTGGGGCTTCGATAGCACGAACCACGATCTCAGCACCAGTACGCTCGTCACCGTCAAGGGTCAGAGCAAACTTAGCTAAGCTAGGTTGAATTTTTAGTAATGTGGTACCGCCACCTGGAACGATGCCTTCTTCAATGGCTGCACGGGTTGCGTTTAGTGCATCTTCAAGACGAAGTTTCTTGTCTTTGAGTTCTGTTTCGGTAGCCGCACCAACTTCGATAACAGCAACACCACCAGAGAGCTTCGCTAAGCGCTCTTGGAGCTTTTCTGTGTCGTACTCGCTATCACTAGCGGTGATTTGCTTTTTAAGTTGCTCAACACGCGTGTGCACCGCATCTTTGGTTGAATCGTCAACAACAATCGTTGTTTCGTCTTTGTTGACGATAACGCGTTGTGCTTTACCCAATTGAGGCACGGTCATGTTCTCTAACTTAAGACCCAAGTCTTCAGTGAACATTTCGCCACCGGTAAGAACGGCAATGTCTTCAAGCATCGCACGACGACGGTCGCCAAAGCCTGGGGCTTTAACCGCAACAGTACGAATAACTTTACGCATATTGTTTACAACTAAGGTTGCTAACGCTTCGCCTTCAATATCTTCAGCGATAATCAACAAACCACGGCCTTCACGAGCTACGTTCTCAAGAATAGGCACAAGGTCACTCACCAAGTTGATTTTCTTGTTCACACAAAGAACAAAACAATCTTCCAAGGTGGATTCCATACGCTCGGTATCAGTTACGAAATAGTGACTGATGTAGCCTTTATCAAACTGCATCCCTTCACGAACTTTTAACTCGGTACCAATAGACTTGGATTCTTCAACGGTGATAACACCCTCTTTACCCACTTTGTCCATCGCTTCGGCAATCAACTCACCAACAATTTGGTCGTTACCAGCTGATACAGCTGCAACTTGAGTGATGGCTTCTTTGTTTTCTACTGAACGAGACATTTTCTTGATTTCTTCAACAGCGTGTTTCACCGTTTTATCGATACCGCGTTTGATACCAATTGGATTAGCACCCGCTACAACGTTCTTAAGGCCTTCGCGAACCAAGGACTGAGTAAGAACAGCAGCAGTTGTAGTGCCGTCACCAGCAACATCGTTGGTTTTGGTGGCCACTTCGCGAATAAGTTGCGCGCCGGCGTTTTGTTGGTTATCTTCTAATTCCACTTCTTTAGCAATGGTCACACCATCGTTTACGATTTGAGGGGAACCGAATTTTTTTTCTAAAACAACGTTACGACCTTTTGGTCCTAATGTTACTTTTACGGCATCAGCAACGGCATCAATGCCTGCTTCTAAAGCGCGACGCGCTTTCTCGTTAAAGATAATTTGTTTAGACATAATAGTGTTTAACCTCTTTTTGTTGGTTTAACGTAATAAATAATGGTAGTTATTATGAAATGAGTTGGTGATCATCGAGATTAATCTTCGATAATGGCCAAAATGTCTTTCTCGGACAAGATTTTCACTTCACGTTCGGTTAGTTTTACATCGGTGCCACCGTATTTAGCAAAAAGGACACGGTCACCGGGCTTAACGCTCATTTCTTCACGTTGGCCGCTGTCGGTAATGCGTCCTGGGCCCACGGCAAGAACTTCGCCTTTCTGAGGCTTTTCACGGGCTGTATCAGGCAAGTAGATGCCGCCAGCGGTCTGCTCAGCGTCATCCAGAACGGCAAGTACAACACGGTCAGCAAGGGGTTTTAGGTTCACTTTGGTTTCGGTTTTTGTCATTGTTTAAATCTCCACATTAGTCGTAATGGTTGTTACTCATAATGAAATTAGTACAAACGATTTGTTCTAAATCACAGTTTATTGAACACGGTAGAAATGAATCACACAGATCTGTGTGGGTAATTATCTTAGAACAGTAAAACCCTCTCGTCTATTGGGTTAAGAAAAAATTAATAATTGAAAGAGGAAAAAGACTCCTCCATGTAGAGGATAAGGTTTTCTAAAGTTAGGGCGATTGGGGGAGATACAGTAAACACCTAAAAAGTTATGATAGTAAGTAATTATGATTTATTGTGGTCATTTTTATATCGCGTTGATATCAAGCCCGTGTTTTAAAGAGTGATAGGAAGAAAAGCGTGATCGAAACCCTGAAGGTATGACCACTGAAAGATTAATTTGGTTCAGGTCTAACAGACCATTGGTTAGGAACAGAGAGACATAAATCATCTCATTACTGATGTGCACACGATTAATAGTGTTTTCATCTAAGTAATGACGTAAGCGAGTAATTGAGTATGCTGAACAACAGATTAAGACATATGAGTAAAACAGTGAGCTATCGAGCGAAGGTAGCTGTTACGTTTGCTGTGCTGTTTGCATTATCAATAAGCCTTTCTGCTTGTGGTAGTAAGCCTTCCTCTTCGGGTCCTCCAGGATTTGCACCGAATCCGGCCTTGTTGAACCAAGCCGCTATGAATAACCCGAAAGCAAAGGGTGAGGCTGTGGCTTTAGTTATGGCCACTGAAATTTTAGATGCGGGTACAAACCCATTCTTAAATAAACTACCAAAAATCGATATTCCTATTGCAACCCCTGTTGATACAGGTCCAGAGATTGTCGATTTAGATATCCCAACGCCTCAAAATTTGACATTGCTTGGCGTGATTGCGGGTGCTAATGGCAAGGCTTCCACAGCACTCCTCTCTTTAGGAGAAGGGAATGCTTCAGAAATGGTTAAGAATGGCGATGTTATTTTTGTCTCAGGCCAACGTGTTTCAGTGAGTGAGGTGAGAGACGACTCCGTTGATCTAATGTATCCCGATAACGATCTAAGAACGTTGTTTTTACCTGATATTATTGGCTATGGTAGCAGTAACGATGCTTCGGTAGCAACCGGTAGTGAAGGTTCGGACGGCTCAGTAACAACTCCTCCAGCAGGTTCAAGTAGAAACCTCGGCGATATTTTAAACGGCTTAAAAGAAAATACAAAAAAAGTTATTGAAGATTTGACTGACCCATAAACAGAAACAAATTAAACTCAGTTTATTTCTAAATCGATTTAAAAAATTAATAGTAAGACTAGACCCAACATAATTGGAGTAAATCTAATGACATTCTCTAACGTATTTAAACTCAATTCATTCCAATCTAAAAAACAGTTCGGCATTTCTGCAAAACGTGTTATTAGCCTGGCATTAACCTTGGGTTTATTGATTCCTCAGTTAGCTTTAAGTGGTGCTGCAGTGGCACAAACCAATGGAACGGCTTCGGGTTATGGCAGTCCATCACGCTCTCATATTCGCGGTGAAGTGAGTATGAGCCGAGGGTTGCGTGTTGCTCCTGATGATCATCGTGTGTCGATTAATATGCGCGATGCGAACTTGAAAGACGTACTGAATATGTTGGCACGTGAAGGTAACTTTAACCTTGTTGTTGACGAGTCGGTTGAAGGTGAATTAACGGTTGACGTTAAAGATGTGTCTTTAAATAAAGCACTTGAGTATATTTTTACCGTGTCGGATTTAAGTTACATCAAGGACGGTAACACCCTTATTGTGGCCTCAAAGCAGTCGGCCGAAGAGCGTGAGTTGTTAGCTCGTACGTTTAAAGCAATTCCTGTACTTTATAAAAACGCTGAAGATGTCGTTGCTATGTTGAATGAAACCTTGTTTAAAAGCTTTCGTTCAGATGGTGTTAAGGATGCGGTTGCGTCTTTTGATCCTGGTAGCAACTCATTGTTGATTATGGGTACCCAAACGGATATCGAATTGGTTGCCGATGCCCTACGTGAAATTGATAGACCTCGTAACAAAAAGGTTTATCAGATTAATCATAGTAATGTGACGTATGTTGCTCAGTTATTGATGAACATGTTTTTTACCCCTGATGGCGCTGGTGGCGGAGCTGGTGGCGGAGCTGGTGGTGGAGCTGCTGGTGGAGCCGCTGGTGGAGCCGGTGGAGCTGCTGGTGGAGCCGCTGG
>CAYGPY010000085.1:0-10231 GCA_964351765.1 uncultured Vampirovibrionales bacterium | reverse complement strand
AGATGGGCCTGTTCGTAAAGAAGGCCGTAACCTCAATCTTCTTTTATCGCCTCGCGCTGATATACCAACCGACGATAAAGACGCTAAAACAGACGATTTACCTCAGGATTCAACCCCTGAGACCGATGAATCTGAAGCCAAAACAGATGTATCCGAAACCGATGTAAGTAAGGAAGGCAACTAGACCAATGCCGAAAATGAAAACACATAAATCCGCTTCAAAGCGTTTTAAAGCTACCGCTAACGGTAAACTAAAGCGCAAATGCTCTAACCGCAGTCACTTAAACACGCATATGTCCACAAAACGTAAGCGTCGTCTTGATACACAAGTTATTGTGAGTGATACCGCTCTAAATAAATTGTCGTTAGAGCTACCCTACCCAAAATATATTCGCTAGTTTTTTAGCGATATAACGCAAATCGGTACACCCTACCGGTTTTATTCTGTAACAGATGTGTCCCCTATAAATTAAAAGGTAATATTATCATGCGTGTAAAAAGAGGAAATGTTTCCCGCCAGCGCCATAAGAAGATTCTGAAGTTGGCTAAAGGTTTTAGAGGTTCACGGAGCAAAAAGTTCCGCACAGCCAATCAGGCGGTGATGAAAGCCCTAAAATTCGCTTATCGTGATCGCCGTAATAAAAAACGTGATATCCGTCGCTTATGGATCACCCGCATCAACGCGGCTGCCCGCATCCATGGTTTGAGCTATAGCCGTTTCATTAACGGTCTCAGCAAAGCCGGTATCGAGTTGAACCGTAAGTTCCTTGCTGAACTCGCCGTTCGTGACGCTGAAGGCTTTAAGGCCGTTGCTGAAAAAGCAAAAGCAGCGTTATAGTTTAAAAACTCAACTAGTTTAAAAGAGCTCCTCTTAATCAAGAGGAGCTCTTTTTTGTTGTATTTACTCTCTATATACGTCTAGTCCAAACAGACTATTTAAACCTCGTAAAAACAACATTTAAACAGAGTTACACCACGCGTAGGATACGGTTTCAATGGGGTTCAACCCATAATCAAAACAGAACGAGCTAAAGAGAGAAAAGAGCTAAGCAAAGCACTTTTTAATCGCCTAAGCAATCAAACACGATCTGACGATTTGAGGAAAACAAGCCTTTAATAAGGTTATAAGGACACGTAGACCCATGTTCAAAAAGCTATTGAGCAATTTTTTAACACCACAACCCATTGTCGATAAATGGTTGGATTTGTATAACGCTGCCGAAGACGAACTACTCTACGGTTCGTCCCTGCCTCAAGCAAAGTACTTGATTGAAGAGACCATTCACTATGCCAAAAACCTAGGGCATAACAACAACCGCTTGGCTAGAACATTCCTTCTTTTTGCACGGTATCAGCACCTTGCCAAAGACTACGATAATGCTGAAATCACTTTCAATAAAACCCTTGATATGTTTGAAGACTCGATGGATCCCAATGGCCCTGATATCTTAGCATGGGCTGAAACCCATTGTGAGCTGGGTAATTTCTATCGCAGCCGCAAGCAAGCGCATCGTGCCGATTATTGCTACGATCGCGCCCGCCAGCTTTATGAAGACAACCTAACCCATGATCCCTTTACCTTTGGTAAGGCGATGAATCACTTAGGTAAGTACTATCAAGAGCTCAATAATTTCTCAAAAGCGCGCCTTATTTTTCAACGCGGCTTAAACGCTCAAAAAGGCAAAGAAGCCTCAACGCGCGTATTAAAAGCAGAGCTCTATCAAAGCCTCGGCTGGATCCACCACTTGATGGGTAATACCGACGTGACCGAAGCCCACCTTAAAAAGGCGATTCATCTGTATGAAAAAGCGATGGGACACAGTAGCCCAGAAGCGTTAAAAACATTAGGTGATCACTACCTAGCGACACACCGCTATATAGAAGCCGAAGAATGCTATACCTTTGCCTTAAACATCACTGAAAAAGCCGATGGCCGCTATAATCACGCCATGCCTGATTTAACGCGTCAAATGGCTGACTATTATATTAAGGTTGAAAAGTTTGAAGAAGCGGAATCGTACTTAAAACGCACGCTCGAAATTTTAACCCTGCGCCCTGGAGTAAGCACCGTATCCTACTCAAATGTTAAAGAGCAGTTGGGTCAGTTGCAGGCCGTGTTGTATGAACACAATCCCGCTTCACCCTCAGTGATGACAAAGCCTGTCACTACTCAGGATAAAGCGTTAAAGCAAGCTGAGAAATCAGCGGAGCTGTCTGAATAAACGAGAGTCGCTTGTTAATAAAACAAGTAAACTACGTCACAAACAGCCAGTATTGATAGTGCTTCCGGTACAATGGAAGCCATGTCGTTTACGCCTTCCACAGCACCCAACACCAGTACGGACACTCGAAAGACATACACCACCGACGTGTTCTGCTTAAAAGCCTCCAACTTTAGTGAGGCCGATAAAATCTTGCGGCTTTATTCGCCTGATTTTGGCCGGATTAGTGCCATTGCTAAAGGTGCCCGTAAAGAAAAAAGCAAACTCCGAGGGGCGTGTGAGTTACTTACACATCAACACGTATTGATTACCCGAGGTAAAAGCCTTGATATTTTATCGCAATTTGAAGTGCGTCAAAACTATCTCAACATACGTACAGACTTACTTAAGCTGGCCTATGCCAGCTTGTTTGCAGATTTAATTGATATGATGGCCACAGAAAATGATACCGACAGCCATCTTGTTTTTGATCTATTAAAACAATGTTTAACACAATTAAACATTGTCTCTTCCTCAGATCAAGCTTCAATTTATGTAGGCTATAGCCCTTTTGTGGCCCTTCATTTTATGATGCAATTACTCGATATATCAGGTTATTTACCGGCGTTTCAAAGTTGCCTTCAAGATGACAGTCCGTTTAACGCGAACGAGCCTTACTATGCGTTTGCCGTTGAGGACGGCGGCATCATTCACCCTGATCACCGCAACAACTGGCCTCAAAGCCGATTGGTCAATATCGCTTCGGACACGATTTCAGCGCTCTTGGCATTGCATCAAGCCGATTTGTCTTCTGAAGGTGGCTTGCAGCTTGAACCCAGTTTTAGTGTGAGTGCCGCCACACTGCAAAAAGCCCATAAGTTTATGCGCTTTTACTTTGAAGCCAAACTTGAAAAGCGCGTTAAGTCCTTCGATTTTATCTTTCAACTTCTTGATAGTAATCCTGAGTGGCTAGACCCGCCTGAAAGCACCCAAAAACAATAACTTCAGAACTTCTTATGATAGAACCAACCCAATGTTACAATTCACTAAATGTCACAGTATAAGGTTGGTTCAAGGGTGCTAATCACTTACAATAAGCCTATAATACGCGTCTGGTTCTCGCTTTAGCAACAACACCAGCCAGACAAAGTTAGTGATAGGTTTGCCCTCGTTTATGAGCCTTCAAACGCCACCCAATCCCATACCCCCCTCGTCTAATCAAGGGCACGCACCCGATACGGTTCCTGCGGATTTGATCCCTCAAAAGGGCTTTAGTTCAGTGCTTAAAAACCCTAATTTCAGAGCGCTCTGGATTGGTCAAATCTTCTCGCAAATCGCCGATCGTATTATCTTTGTTGTATTTATCGCACTAATTGTAAACTATTTTGGCGACAATGATCGCTACAACAGCTATTTATACGTGGCCTTCACCATTCCAGCTATATTGTTGACGGCCATTGCAGGCGTGTTTGTCGACCGCTGGCCTCGACGCATGGTGCTTGTGAGTACCAACATCCTACGCGCCTTACTTGTTGGCTTACTCCCCTTGGCGGGCATAGCAGGTACCCAATGGAGCATTTTTGCGCTCGCCTTTATGATTTCATGCGCCACCCAGTTCTTTGTTCCAGCCGAAGCGGCCACGATTCCTGATATTGTGAGCAAAGACAACCTGATGAGCGCCAACTCCCTCTTCACCACCACGATGATGGCTTCCGTCATTTTCGGCTTTGCCTTGGGTGATCCGCTCATTAATATTTTTGGGCTCGATAACGTTCATTGGGCCATCGCCGCCTTGTTTATATTGGCCAGCATTAGCCTTCTTTTTGTTCAGGTGGATACCTCTGTATCAATGAAGGAAACCGAGTCGAAAATAAACTCGCCGGAGAAGGGGAAAAGAACCGTACAACAAGGATTGTCTGAGTTCTTTGATGAAATGAAAGACGGATTGGACTATATTCGTGAGCATGCGATGGTGCGCAATGCGATGATTAAACTCGCCGTTTTATTTACGGCAGTGGTATCTGTATGTATTTTGTTTATTAGCTTTGCCAAAACCTATTTGTTTGAGGATCCGGAAGTGGCCTCACGCAAATTTGCCTATATTGTCACCTTTAGTGGTGTGGGTATGGCCTTAGGAGCCTTAATCACGGCTCGGTTTTTCACCCAAACAAAACGGGGTTATTTGGTGTTTACTGGCTTCTTGATATTGGGAGGGTGCCTGAGCTTATTGGGGATGGTCGAGCTCGTTCCCAACACCTCATTGTTGAGCACTTCTACCAGCCGTTTGGGTTTCATTTACTTGGATGCCATCGGCATGACCATGCGCATGATTTACACCTATACTTTGGCCAGTGTTATGGGTATTGGGGCGGCTATGATTGCCATCCCGCTGCAATCACTGCTTCACGAACTCATCCCTGAAGACAAACGTGGCAAGGTGATGGGCGTGCAATTTACCATGCTCAGTACCAGCTCCACAGTGCCTGTTTTAATTGCAGGTTTGGCCGTTGAAGCCGTCGGTGTTCAATTTATGCTTCTGCTATTTGGCCTCCCCCTCACTATTTTTGGTTTAATAGGACTCCTTAAACGCTCACAACAACAAGGCTTACAACCCGCTAATTGGTAAAACAAACACTGAAAAATTTAATTCCCTATGACTGATAACCCCAACATTCTAACCATCGATCCCCCCTCGACCGCCACGGACGAGCCCAATGTGATGCCTTCGGGCAAGATTTATCTGTCGTGCAGCAGTGAGGGCTACGGGCATTCCAGCCGGATGCTAGCCATTGCAAAACACCTTCTCAAGAGTGATGTACTGGTTGGTACTTATGGCTACGCACTAAAACGCGTTACCGAAGAAGGCTTGGATGTGATCCCTGTTAAGCAAGAAGTGGAATTCATCGGCTCTAAGGGCACGTTTGATGTGGGTAAAACCGTCTTTAAAAACCAAGCCGTCGCTCTCGGGTTAAACCAAATTGTTCAGCAAGAAATGGACATCATTCGACGCCATGGCATCTCATTGGTGGTGGCTGATGGCCGTATGGCACCTGTTTTGGCCGCATCACGCTTGCACATTCCATGCTTGGTTATTACCAATCAAAGCGCGTTCTATCCCTTCTTTGAGCGCGAATCACGGCTCGTAAAACTCATTGGGCGATCGTTTGAGTTTGTTATGAAACTGTGGCTATCGAGTGCTGAAGAAATTTTGATTCCTGATTTTCCGCCACCCAACACGGTCTGCTTACCTAATCTTTCAAGTAATTATCAGGTTAAAAAGCGGACTCGTTTTGTAGGGCCCCTAGTTGCGTGGGAAGCTGATGATATTGAACCTATCGAGCGTAATAATCCAAGTCGCCCCTTGATTGTGGCCTCGTTGGGTGGACACGAATACCGTCGTCCTTTATTCGATCGCGTTTTAGAAACGGCACATCATTTACCCAATTATGATTTCAACGTCATCTCAGGGTTCAAGCACGACAGCTTACCTGCCAACGTCACGCTTCTTAACGAAGTAAGATGCTGTGCGCCTTATTTTAAAGCCGCCGATGTGGTGATTACTCAAGCCGGTCACAGTACGGCCATGGAACTCTTAACCCTTGGGACGCCTTCGGTGATTGTGCCTGATGACAACCAGATTGAACAAGAGAATAACGCCAAGCGTATGGTGGAGATGGGCGTTGCCGAGCAGATAACCTACCAAGCGCTTTCAAAAAGTGGGGCCGAACCTTTGGTTAATCTTCTTAATACGGTATTAAACAATCCTGATTACAAACGCAATACCCAACACTTTGCCGAGCAAGCCAAGACCCTTCACGGCGCTCGGCGAACAGCCCACCTGCTTCGTGAGTTTTCAAGTCGACTTGTGGCTTACTAGCATTCGTATTACCATTTCTCAACGCACTATTACGTACATAACCAACTCAATGAACTCAATTACAAGGATTTTTCTTTTTTGAATCAACGTTTACTACTTAGCCTACTCATCCTCAGTGTTGGACTCATTGTGTTCTTCACCGGACATGTGTTGCCACAGGTGTCGTCAGGTATGATGATTCTGATTTTCTTGGCGCTCTATACGTGGCTGATGACCATGGCCATGGTGCATAATAAACGCTTGGCCAAAAAATTTCCTGTGCCGATTAATACTGAGTTTGCTCCCCGTGTAACCGTTGTGATTGCTGCACACAATGAAGAGTTAGTGATTGCCAAAACCGTAAAGACCATGTTGAAAATCGAGTACTCTGATTTTGAAGTCTTGGTGATGGATGATCGTAGTACCGATAACACCCCCGTTATTTTGCGTCAGCTCCACGATGAGTTAAATAATCCAAAATTCAGATACCACAGCCGTGATCCCCAATCCACACCAGGTAAATCTGCTGTACTCAATGAGGCTCTTACCATTTCTGATGGAGCGGTGATGTGTGTGTTTGATGCCGATGCCTTTGTCGAACCTGATTTCTTAACGAATATCGTGCCTTTCCTGGCCGATGAAAATGCGGGTGCGGTGCAGGCACGCAAGGTCATTAGTAATGCGCCTGTTAACTGGCTCACGCGTTGCCAAAACTATGAATACTCCGTCGATGCCCACTATCAATTCGGGCGTGGCTCGGTCTATGGTGCGGTGGAGTTACGTGGTAATGGTCAATTGGTTAAACGCAATGCCCTAGAAGACGTAAACGGTTGGAACGAAAACACCGTGACGGACGACTTAGACCTCTCCACACGACTTCACTTATCAGGCTGGGATATTCGCTTTGCTCATAAAGTCAGTGTGTTTGAAGAAGGCATTACCTCATTTAAACCCCTAATGCGTCAGCGCTTACGCTGGTCTGAAGGGATGCTAATGCGTTACTTGGAATACGCTGGTGATATTCTGACTTCACGTAAAATTTCGCTGCGAACCGTCTTTGACATGATGAGTTATGTGATTCAGTTTTTGTTGCCACTGTGGGTTATGTTTGACCTGATGAACTTGGCCTTTCTGGCCATCACCGGTGATCCAAGTCGCCTTCGGATTATGTCCTCACTCTTTGCGGTGCCTATCTTTATTTTTTGCACGATGATTGCTCTTGTGGTGGCCATCATTCGCTTTAATCACCGCCAAGAAGGAAAGATTCGACCTTTCGAAGCACTCGGCTGGTCGGTTGTTACAGGACTCTATCTGCTCGTTGTTTGGTATCCCATTACATTTGCCATGATGGGCAAAGTGTTATTTGGCGATAACAAACAACTGCACTGGGAACGTACCCAGCATTTTGGTGAAGAAACACCCGTCACTTAACTAATTACTTAGGTTAGCTTTTCAAGAAGCATTTGTGGCACTTTACGCTGAAGCTTCCAATCCATATCGCAAATCATCACCACGGTCTTGGCATCAAGGGTGACCTTGTTGGTAGAGTGGGCCTTAAATTGCTGATGGAAATTCAGGCGGAACCCATCAATGGTAAGGGTTGTTGTGAGTGTTAATTTCTCTTGGTAGGGTGCTGGAGATTTAAAGCGCAATTGCTGATCCACCACAGGGTAAATATAACCTTCGGTCTCATCAGGACGAGACAACCGAATATCACGGTCTTCCATCAACTTAACCCGACCCAGTTCCAACCATTTAATATACGCCCCATGCCACATCACACCAAAACAGTCGGTATCAAAGATCTGAACATCCAGTTCCATTATGTGGGTTAAAACAGGGGCATCCGTGGCTTGGGTTGAGGTGGTAGCAGTCATAAAGGCATCCTTTTTAATTCTTAAGAAATTAGGAATATCCTACCAGAAGCAGCCGCAATGGACTATAATAGGTAAAGTGTTACTGAGCGCCTCGTCACTCACATTTTGAAACACACTCACTATTTAATATTCCACACAGCTAGGAAGACATCTAACATACGGAACACACTAAGCCGAAGGCTTTACAGTGTAAAAAAACCGTTCTATTGTATTAACCATCAGGAAATGTGAATGGAAATTTTTGAAATCATCCAACGTTTTTTCTCTCAAATGACATGTGATCATTGTCATCATAGTTTTGAACCCGGCGACATCGATTTGCTTCGTCAACAAGACGAACTGTATGTGGTGAATGTATTTTGTCACCACTGTGATACCCACAATGGCATTGCCTTGGTTGGTGTGCAGTCTTCGGACGGCATTGCAGAACCCACTTTAAAGCGCTACCACGGTTATGACGACCCTGAGCTCACTAAAGCCGAGTTAGAGCGTCTTGCTGAGTTTGAACCCATTGCCGAAAACGATGTGCTTCAAGCGCACGATTTCATTCAGGATCTGGATGCCAACTGGATGCAACAGATCCCACAAGAACTTCGCGATGCAGCGGCCACGTCCATTCAAGACGATCGCTCAGGTAAGTCCAGACAAAAAATTAAAGCCTCTAAAAAAACAGCTTCAAAAAACAGTAAAAAAGAACGGCTAAAATTTGACATCAATAGCCTTGATGATTTAGACGATGAAGCGCTCGCTGAGATTCTTCTAGATGATGATATTCTCAGCAGTCTGTTTGGCGATCCCGAAAACAATGAGAACCCCGATTCGGATTCAGCCTCAGCTTAGTATTAATATTTATAAAAACTCGTCGATGTTAAAAATACTTTTGAATGGCACGCCCGCTTTTTCAAAGCACTCGCGTCCGCCTGATTGACGATCCACCACGGCCAACACACCGGCAATGGTAATGTCAGGATGGAGTGTTCGTACGGCCTGAATGGCGCGCAGAGTAGAACCCCCAGAGGTCACCACGTCTTCAAGCAATACAACACGCATCCAAGGGGCAATATTGCCTTCGACTTGTTTACCCGTGCCGTGACCTTTGGCTTCTTTACGAATCAAAAAACCATCAATGGGTGTGCCTTGTTGCGCACTAATAAGCGTAACAGCGCTCACCAACGGATCAGCACCCATTGACATACCACCAATGGCATCAATGGTTAAGTTGCCTTCGCCCAACTGAGATAACCCAGCCAAGAACAATTCACCTAAAACCACCGAGCCTTCAGCCGAAAGAGACGTCGGACGGCAATCAATATAGTAGTTTGATTTCTGACCCGAAGCCAACGTAAAACCACCTTTTTTAAATGATCGTTCTTTAATGATCTGGGCAAGTTTTGTTTTTGCAGAAAGCAATCGAGGGCAATCAAACGTAAGTGTCTCACTCTGATTTTTCTGTTGTGGTCTTTCACAAGTATTAACGGACACGTTCAATCTCCTTAATCTTTTTCTCAATCAATGCAATACTCTTATTCGACAACTCATCGCGCCCTACGGCCAGTGCATCTCTAAATAATTTATCGGCTTCATCATAGCGTTTGTGTCGGGCATAAAAGTTGCCTAATTTTACCATAACCCCCGCATGCCAACTCTCCGAAAGCTTTGCTGCCAGTGTTAGCGCGCGTCGGTAATCATGCTCGGCACCTTCTAGATCATGTTGTAACCCCTTTAAGCGTGCCAATGCGGTGAGGGTTCTAATTTCACCCGCTTGATTTTCAAGCTTACGATCAAACTTCAGAGAGTCTTCATACGAGGACACGGCCTCATCATAACGCTCTATTTTTATAAACAACGTTGCCATATTAGCAAGTGTAGCTGCACACGCATCCTCAATGCCATTTTCGGTATCGGCTTTTAATGCGCGTTGATAGGCCTTAATGGCTTTCTCAGGACGCTCCATATCATCATACACACCGGCCAAACCAAAAAACACTTCGCCCAGTTCCTGAGTCGATGAAGCCTTGGAATAATGCTCAACCGCTTGTTTATAGTAAGCCACAGCTTGTGGATAGTTGTGACGGTACGCGCCAATCTCGGCTAAATCTCGGTAGACTTGCCCCAACACCAATTCGTTTTCAGGACGATCGACATCGGTTTTTTGAATCAATTCCAATGTTTTTTTCAGATTCATTTCAGCTGAATTATGACGAAATGTTTCTTGATGGATGGCCCCTTTTAAACGATATACATCCACCATCAAGCTATCATCACCATAGGAGCCCATGCGCCCTTCTAGGGCAAGC
>CAYGPY010000084.1:0-10233 GCA_964351765.1 uncultured Vampirovibrionales bacterium | reverse complement strand
ATAAAGACCTGTCCAATGAGGTTCATTACACCGATTTTGCAGCGTCCTTGACGGGTTTCAATCTCAAAGACCTTACCACCCAAGCCGGGACTTACTGCGGGGAAGTTATCCGGGCGTAGGAGTCTATCGGCGTCATGGATAAAATCAAAAATATCTTTGCGGTCCCAAATGTGGTTACCACCAGTCATAATATCAATGCCTGCTTCAGCAAATTCGTCGTAGTGTTTTTTACTCAGCCCAAAGCCGTGCGTGGCGTTTTCCACATTGGCAATTACCACATCAGGCCATTGATCCAAATCTTTTAACTGTTGTAGGTAAAATTTAACGGCATCACGACCCGGACGGCCTACAATGTCACCAAAAAACAACAGTTCAATGACAGGTTCGTCGGTTTTAAATCCGACGGGTAACCCAACGGGTTTTTTTTCAATGGTCTGTTCTGGTGAGGTCATAGAGGGTATTGTACATGAAAGGTAAGGGGAACACTACTTTGAATGTGGTAGATAACCTTGATACAGGGAAACCCTGACAGCGGGGCAACAACCATGCTATCAGGGTTTGATTAAGGAGCCTGTGGACCTTTTTGGTAAAAGATACCGTTTATGTTTTTTTATTTAGTTGCTTCTTCAACCTTTGTGTCTTCTTTCGTGTCTTGGGTTTCAGCGGCTTCTTTTTTAGGTTTTGGTGCGCGCAGTTCTTGAATTTGATCGCGTACCTTCACTTCAATTTCAGCCAGAATATCTGGGTTTTCAAGCAGGTGCTCTACCGATTTTTCACGGCCTTGACCCAGCTTTTCGTTGTTGTAGCTGTACCAAGAACCGGCTTTATTGACGATATCAAAGCTGGTGGCCACATCAAGCAGACAGCCTTCTGTGGAGATGCCTTGACCAAACATAATATCGAATTCGGCAATCTTAAATGGCGGGGCGACTTTGTTTTTAACCACCCGAACTTTAACACGGTTACCCACTTCGCCACCTTCCTTTTTCAAGGTTTCGATACGGCGAATATCAAGGCGCACACTGCAGTAAAACTTCAGTGCGTTACCACCGGTTGTGGTTTCTGGGTTTCCGTACATCACACCAATTTTTTGACGTAGTTGGTTAATAAAGATAACCGTGGTGCTGGTTTTACCCACAATGGCCGTTAACTTACGTAGGGCTTGGCTCATCAAACGCGCTTGCAGACCCATATGCGAGTCACCCATATCACCCTCAATTTCAGCACGAGGCACAAGGGCCGCGACCGAATCGACGACGATAATATCAACAGCACCTGAGCGAACGAGTTGTTCTGTAATTTCGAGGGCTTGCTCACCGGTGTCTGGCTGGCTCACTAAAAGCTCATCCACATTCACGCCAATCTTAGCCGCGTATTCGGGGTCAAGCGCGTGCTCGGCATCCACAAAGGCCGCAATGCCACCATTTTTTTGAGCCTGAGCAATGATACTTAAGGTCAGGGTGGTTTTACCGCTGGATTCTGGGCCATAAATTTCAACAACCCGTCCGCGTGGAATACCACCTATTCCGAGCGCCATATCCAAAGAAAGTGCGCCGGTTGGGATGGCGTTGTGGCTGACGATTTGACGATCGCCGAGCTTCATAATGGATCCCTTACCAAAATCTTTTTCGATTTTATCCAGAGTCATATCTAATGCTTTTTTACGTGCGTTTAAGTCTCCATCAATAGGACTTAAAATTTCTTTTTCTTTATCCTTAACAGCCATTGCGTTCTTTCTCCCTAATCTGTCTAAGTTGGTTTATAATTGTGATACATATCGCTTGTTGCGAGGAAATGAGCAATGTTGTTAATAACCAACAACTCAATTCCTTGACGATAAAAGTATTATCGAACATACTTTCGAGTATGTCCAGCTTTATTTTTCAAAATGATGCTGTGGTGGGTGTTCTTGATAGGTTAAAACCCAATGTAGGTAGGGTTTTAAAAGAATTTATTTTTTATTTGATACGACGATGTAACGAACACCCTATTTCGTGAAACACTCACTCTATTTTCCATCAAGAGGGTATCCAGAGCTACGGCTTATCTCAAAACTGTTACCATTAAACCGACCTGTCATGCTTGTTTAGCCCAAGGTTGGTACTTCCTGCGATGCGCCTTTATTGGTCTCAGGATAATTGCTGGATGAAGCAGGTTGAAGGGTTTGAGTAATGGTGACGTTCCACGACGCATTGGGGGCCAGTGTGATGTGCCAGTTTGGATACATCGCACTGGATTGATACACACGTTCATAGCCACTTTCGGATTGGGAAACGGTTTCGACAGGGAAGTGAAAGAGATCGGCGGATTTATCGAAGGTGAGCTCCATATCGAGATTGAGCCACTCATCCACCATACCCACACCATCAATGCCTTTAGCTTTATTTTTGCTGGCCAACTTGCACCCTTTAGTGCGCTGGTGATGGGTGTCACGTAGTGTGTAGAAACGATCGGTGGCGTTGCCGGCTAAGAAATTAATATTCCATTCGGGAGCAAACCACAGATTGATGCTGTCGTTGCCGTGGTTGGTGAGAGTGTATGTTAAGGTGCTTTTCGCTTTGGTGCTGTCGACATTAAATTGTTTTTCAACCGTTATGGGCTGGTGTACCCCATTGGCCCAAACGTGACCATCGCGTTTGAGTGTGACAGTGGTGATGTTTTTATTCGTGGAGGTGTGGCAGTCGTACACGCTATTAATGAAATCACCCTGCTCTGGGTAATCGCTACGGTAAAGGCTGTCGAGCGTGGTATCGTCGCCCAAGAAATGATCCAGCCAACAAAGACGGCGATGCCAATCGTAATGCAGGTGTTTTTCTAAACCGCTTTCTTTACTCGAACTAATGTCATGGATCGACTGACTGCTATTAGCATGCTCAGCGTCATTGTGGCTCGTTGCGATCAATTTGTCGTGATAGGCTTCGTAGCGTCGTGCGAGGGTGTCGGTGAGGTTAAACGGCGTTGTCCGGCAATCCCATTCGACAAGGGCACCGCCTTCAGCGGGGTTGATTTGAAAAGATTGTGTGGGCGTATCAATCACCACGTCCTTGATGCCGTCCTTGGTAATATCGGTGACATCACAGTGGTTGTAGGGTGTTTTTAGGCCATGGGTCAATCTGTCGGTAAGGGCATCGGCTTGAACCAAGTGCTTGTAATTTCCGGTGCGCAGGTTGGTCAGATACAACCCACCAAACACGCCATGCCAAAATACATCGTTGGATTGCCCTTGCCATAAATGGTCGCAGGCTTCAGCATAGAGTTCTTTTTCAGTGGGTGAGATAGGTTTTATTGTTTGTAATTTTTGGCTGACGCGTAGCATTTTTTTATGAAGCTGATTGGCCTCAGGGTACTTCACCAAGAAATGACGCCAGAATCCGCCTCGGAAAAATCGGCTGTATGTTTCAGGAAGTGTTTTCAACCCTTCTTCATACAACTTGGTGTAAGGGGCTGGGAGTGACCATTCCAGCATTTCACTATAGCTGGCCGTGGGCAGATAAATACGTCCTAAAGGTGAGGTTTGCTTTACGTTTTCTTTGGGGAGCACGGTTTTAATGACGTCGCTGTGTTGTTCAAGCAAGCCAAAGAACGTCTCAAGCCATTTTTGTTTGTACACCGATTGATAGGTGCCAGGCCACACGCCAAATTTTTCACCATCATCAAAATAAATGGCGGTTTGACCCGGATGCGTCTCTGCCAGATGCAACAAGTGCTCGATGACCCGCTCTGGTTTTTCAAACGGAATCATATAGCGCAAGGTTTTATCCACAGGAAAAATGGCGGCCGTAAAGCCCTGTTCTTCACTAATGTAGCGTCCGTGCAGATCGGTTTCATCAAGGCCAACGGCTTTAAAGTGACTGTCGTCTAAAAATAGATACTCTAAACCGGCTTCGGCAATGGGCTTTACCAAGTGGGGCTCCCACACGCGTTCAGCTAGCCACATGCCCTTAGGGCGATCACCACACATGGATTCAATGCGATCGGAGAGCTTGGTGAGTTGGCCTTGCTTATCACAATCAGGAATGATTGCCAGCACAGGCTCGTAATAACCGCCACCAAAAAGTTCAACTTGACCGCATTGGTGTAGTTCCACCATTTCTGAAATTAAATCAGGATGATGTTTTTCCAACCAATCCAAGAGATAGCCCGTGTTATGAATACTCATCTTGATTGACGGGAAGCGCTTCAGCATATCCAAAAAGGGGCGATAGCATTTAGTGTAAGCATCTTCAATCACGTGATCCCAGTTATCAACGGGCTGGTGATTGTGAATGCCTAAGATAAGCGAAATGGTATTTTTTGTGGGTGGTGTGTCGGTCATGATCACGGATCCTCTTTCGCATATCGGAATAGTTTTTTAAAATTGAAGCTGTGTTTAAGCCGGTTGCAAACTGTCGGGTGCGGGCGCCTGAGGGGTGTGCTGATACCAGCGGTAATCCAGATGGGCAAAGGCATTATCAATGGCTTCAATGTCATCGAGCTGTGCTTCTAATGACACTGCAGGGGTGCCACTTTTCAAGGCATCGGCAATCGTGTGGAAGCGTTCTAAGTGGGTTTCAAATCGCTCCACGGCATAATCGGTGGCTTGGCCCGTGGTGACCAAAAATGGCCAGTCACTGCTTTCAAGAAGGAGTAACTCACGGAAAGCTTGATTTAAGCCGCGCACGGCAAGCGTGTTGGTTGAGTTTTCATATTGTTCAACCAAAGTTTTCATCGTGTTTTCAGCCTCGTGGATTTTTGGCCACATCCAGTTGGTCTCATCATTGTTCCATACCCAATAGTGCCCACCAGCGCCCCATGTGCTATCGGGGAGATTGATGGCGTGTTCGGGTTTGTTGGATTCAAGATAATCACTTGCGGTTTGAATCCGTTGATTTTTTTGGTGCAGATGACGCAACACATGCTTGAGCCAGTGTACGCCCTCAAACCACCAGTGACCAAATAGTTCGGTGTCAAAGGAGACCATTAATAAATTGCGCTCAGGATCCTTGAGCATGGTTTCAATGGTGTTGGCATAGTGCTCGGCATGCTCTTCAGCTTGTTTTAACGCCTTAACCGGATCGTAGAGCATTTTTTCGCCAAAATCAGCTTCTTTACTAGTGATTTGCCAGTACTGCAAGCCAGACACGTCGTCTTTCATGTGAAATTCACGGTACACGCCATCACCGGGGTAGCCGTTTGCTGATGACCAAACTTGGAAGCTGGCTTTTTCATCACGGCCTAGGACGGCTACCGGATAATCTTCCAGATAGTAGGCGTCATTGGTTGTGAGTCCTGAATCAGGCAAAGCATGCGTGGGCACGTTATCCAAACCACGGTACACGCTATTGTGTCCGTGTGCTCGGTCGCGCCGAGTTTCACTGCTTTTGCTGCCTTCAATGGCCGAGAATTCGGTGAAGAAATAGTTTAAGTTGTTCTCATAGAGAAAGGCTTCAATCGGAAGACGTTTGGTGGTTTTGCCTGTTACTGGGTCAGTAGCATCCACACTACGGTAAGCACATTCAGGTAACCAAATACCACGAGGTGCACGGCCAAACCAACGTTCATAGGTGGCCACACCCGCTTTAATTTGTCCTGAGATCGCTTCATCATTACCAAGTAACGGTAAGAAACCGTGGGTGGCTGCTGAGGTGGTGATTTCAATACAGCCTTCATCTTGCAGCTTACGAAATGCCCCCAACACATTGCGTTGATAGGTGTCGTTAAAGTCTGTTTTAAGTTTGTTCAAGTGCTCCTTATAGAAGCCCGCCACAAAGGCGCGGTGCGCTGCATGGGCGTGTGTTTTAGTGGTAATGGCGTGTTCAAAGCGGTGGCAATCGGCCTCTGCTTTACGAATTAAGCTGTTGACGTACGTGTCGAAACCATCATTTAAGTGTTTATCGGCTAATTGTTCAGCTAGCACAGGCGTAATGCCCACCGTGATGTTTGCCTTAATCCCCTCGTTGGCGAGTTCGGTTAAGGCGTTCAATAGAGGCAGGTAGGTTTCGAGCATGCACTCGTATAAATTCTCTTCACCAAAGGGCCACATACCGGCTTTTCGGTAGTAGGGCAGGTGGCTGTGGAGCATTAAAACAAATGATCCTGTGGATGATGTGGTGGTAGATCCAGTCACAATAGTCGTTTCCTATTCGTGTTTCATGTTGTAGGGTCGATAAGCATCATAGTGATTTGAGTGAGTGCGGTAAGTATGATTGCACACGATTGTAACGCATGTCGAGCATGATTAAAAGCGTTTATTTACAGGCATTTGTTGCCAATAAGCCAGAGATAAAAAACGAGTCGAGATCGGTACGATGTTTTAGAAGGTGGTGGCTTCAATATGAGCTTGAATTACAGTCAAGAATTCGGGGCACAAGCTGTTTAGCTTGGTTTCGCCTACGCCTTTAATTTGTTTAAAATCGTCTAATTGCGTGGGCTTAAGGTGTGCCATCTCTCGTAAGGTAACATCACCAAAAATAACAAAGGCCGGTACTTTTTTAGCGTCGGCCAGTTCCTTGCGCCGTTTGCGTAATTTATCAAACAGATCGGTATCCACATTGGCCCAGTCTGCTGATTTACCCCGTCGGCGTTTTTGTTTCTGCTTGGTTTTTTCGGCCTTGGTTTGGCGCACTTCAACCGGTTTGGCTAATGTCACGGCGTTTTCTGGTGCGTCCGCGTTTTTTAATAATGCAATACCGGTTGGGCTCAGATGAACCGTGCTGTACTCAGGGTCGCGTGCTAAAAATTGTTGATCAATGAGTTGTTCAATCCAATTGACGATCACGCGCTGGGTGCAATCAAATAGCAGCCCATAGGTCGTTAAGGAGGTGTGATTAAAGGAGCGTACTTTTTCATTATCGGACCCGCGTAAAATGTGTGCTACATGATGCGCGCCAAAACGCCCTTGCACACGCGCCACGCATGAGAGAATTTTTTTAGCTGTTAATAGTGAATCATCCAGAACGGCATACTCGCCTAAGCACGCATCGCAATGCCCACAATTTTCTTTAAGGTAGGGTTGCCCAAAATATTCCACTAAAAACTTATGTCGGCAAATCGTTCGCTGGCAATAGTTGGACATCTCATTGAGTTTATTGAGCGCCACATCATCCTGATCATTGCTATCACCACTTTTGGCGTGACCCATAATCATGCGCCACTTAGCCACATCATTACCCGAGAACAACAACGTGCATTCAGCATCCAAGCGATCGCGCCCTGCACGACCGGCCTCTTGTTGGTAGTGCTCAATGGATTTTGGCATGCCGGTGTGGATAACATAGCGAATGTTTGAGCGATCAATGCCCATGCCAAAGGCAACGGTAGCCACCACAATATCCACTTTTTCACTTAAAAACATGTCTTGATGTTTCTGGCGTTTTTTATCTGCCAAGCCCGCATGGTAAGGTACTACGTTGTAGCCTTTTTCTTTTAATTCACTGGCTAAGCTACTCACATCTTTACGGCTGATGCAATAAATAATGCCGCCCTCATTGGGGTGTTTGTCTAAAATATCGATTACTTGCTTGGAGAGACTATAGCGGTATTGCACACGGTAAAATAAATTTTTGCGCTCAAAATCACCAATCAATAATTTGGCATTATCTAAATGCAGTGATTTGATAATGTCTTTTTGAACAGGCTCAGTCGCCGTAGCCGTAAAGGCATGCATGTTTAATGCCGGATAATTTTGTTTGATGTGATCGAGTGCGCGGTAGGCCGGACGAAAATCATGACCCCACTGGCTCACACAATGCGCCTCATCCACCACCACATAAGAAACCGTATTTTTCTTGCTCAGAAGTGTGGAAATTAAATCGCCACTGACCCGCTCAGGTGAGACATACAGCAATTTACAGGTGCCGTTACGGATGCGGTCGTAGGCGTCCTTGCTTTCGGCATCACTCATGGAACTATTTAGGCATACGGCATCCACCCCAAGTGCTTTTAAGGTATCGACTTGATCTTTCATCAGTGAGATAAGAGGCGAAATCACAATAGCCAAGCCCGGCATCATGAGTGCAGGGAGTTGATAACACAGTGATTTTCCTGCACCGGTGGGCATAATCACAACCGTATCATCACGATTAAGAATGTGGGTGATGGCCTCTTCTTGTAGGGGCAAAAAGGAATCGTATCCCCAGTATTGTTTTAGCAAGGCGAGCGCTTGCGATAGCTGTGGTGAGCCATCACTAGAAATTGGGGGTGCGCTGTCTGGGGTGGTGAAAAGGGTCATAAGGTTCTGTCGTTTAAGAAACTACTTGCTATTATTGCTCTGTTTCGCCGTACAAACGAGTGTAATTCCAATAGCTGCCAAATACTTTTTTAATGTAGTCACGGCTTTGCTCGTAAGGAATGTTTTCGGCAAACCAATCGGGATCGGATACAAACGAATCCGAGGCATTAACCCAGCGTTTCATCGCGTTAGGGCCCCCGTTGTAAGCCCCCACGCTAGGAAGGCTGTTGCCATTAAAGAGCTTGTGCAGGTGCCCTAAGTAGCGACTACCCAGTTGTGTGTTGATGGCCGGATTAAATAAATCCATGGTGCTAAAGCCACTAACTTTTTCCCAGCCCGCCACTTCACGCGCGGTAGAAGGAAGCAGTTGAATCAGCCCACGGGCGTTTGAACTACTAACCGCCAACTCATTAAAATAACTTTCTTCACGCATCAAGGATTGCACTAAGAATGGATCGAGGTGTTGACGCGACGCTTGCTTACTAATGTGATCGGCAAAATAGAGCGGGTAGAGTAAACGCAGTTCATCTTGATGTGGCAACGGCGGATGATTGTCGGGGTGTGTGTTGTTTCTGGGTAAGGCACGTTGGCTGATGTCACCACGAATGGTGCGGATGGCTTTGGCCTTATCGCCTTTTTGATGTAGGTACCAACTTTCAATGGCTGCCGGCATGTCAGGCAGAGCTTCTTGAGCTAGAATGTACACATCATCACGAGCACCAATCGTCATGAGCTCTTTCATTGCATTGTGAACTCGCGAGCCATAGCCCACAGGCGCAATGCCTTGTTGGCTTTCGGTATTGGTGATTTCACTAGGGGGCGGTAAAATACCCGGGAGGTCCCAATTCATAGCAGTAGGGTAGTCTGAGCGATTAGGACGCGTGAGCCAACCTTGGTCTTTGTTGCCTGAGAGTTTATTTAAACGTTGGGTGGCGCGCATCGCATAGTAAGTGTTGGGGTAGCGGTCAATGAGGGTTTGATACGTGGTGCGTGCTTCGGTTTGTTTGTCGGCTTCAAGTAACTTCGCAACCCAGAACATCACCTTGGGTGCCGAGCGAGAGTAGGCATAGTTGCTTAAATGGCGCTGTGCTTTTTCGATAAAGGTGTTGTTCTGACGCAAGAGCAATAACGGCCGCAATTGTTGCCAAGACGTTTCGGGGGCGTAGTCACTTCCAGGGTAGTTGGCTAGAAGTTTCGTTTGATAGCTTTGTTTGTATGTTTTGTCACGACTGGTCAGAAGCCACAGAACGTAGTCACCCCCATAAGGAAGCGCGCGATCGTTGAGACGGTGAAGATCAGCGGTGAAGTTTGAGGTGCTGAGTTTAAGTGTATCAATGGCCCATTGCGCTTGATTCTGGTCTTTAGCGTAAGGAAGGTTAGCCATTAAGACGTTATGTGCTTCGGCTTTTTGACGTGTATGGTAGTAGGCTTTGGCAAGCTCAGGCCATACGGCGGTTACCGACGCCAGTTTTAAGTGAGGAAGTGCTTTTTTCCACAAGCCATCAACAGAGGCAAAGCCGAGTCCAATGGCTTGGTGACCGTCAGCTGTTAATGTAGTTGCATCCACGTTTTCATCTAGGCGGTCAGCAATGTCACTACTAAATTTACACTTCGGGCATTTGTTGAGGTAGTTCATCCAGTACTTATGGGCTTTTTCGGTGTTGCCGGATGAATTATGTAATAAGCCAATGTAGTACATGCTGCCAATGGCATAGTCTGATTTTGGGTAATCCTTGCGTAGCGCTTTGAAATTGGCTAAGGCGGCTTCGTCTTCATTGGCTTTAAAGTGCGACAGGGCAAGGAGGTAGTTGGCCTTAATGCGCAATGGGGAATTAGGCCGTTTTTTAAGAAGTGTTTTAAGGGCATTTTGAGCACCAAGCTCATTACTAAGATAGGAATGCACTTCGGACTGATGGTAGAGAATAACGTCCAACAAGCCAGGATAGACGGGTTCTAGACGTTTAAAGCCATCAAGGGCATCAGCATAATGTTTGTCATCGAGTTTATCGAGACTCTCTTTATAG
>CAYGPY010000083.1:0-10335 GCA_964351765.1 uncultured Vampirovibrionales bacterium | reverse complement strand
ATAGGGCCAAAGGCATCAAGGGCAACAACGATACCAGCCATACTCAACATTGAGACAGCGGCAATCGAGATACCGTATAAGCCACCTGAGAAGTAGGCAAACAGGATACCAAGACAGATCACAATAATCGGTGCTGCGGTCGCTTTCATACCGAGTGCCAAACCGGCAATCAGGTTGGTTGCGTGGCCTTGTTCAGAGGCTTCGGCAACGTGGCGAACTGGTTTGTATTCAGTAGATGTGTAGTAATCGGTAATCCATACCATACCAAGGGTTACCAAAATACCAACAACGTTCGCACCTACAAGGCCCACCATGCTAATGGCATTTTCGCCACCGGCAAGACCTTCTGGATAGAACTTATAAGTCACACCAATGATCAGGATTAAAGCAATTGCAATGGCGGTGTAGAGGCCTTTGTATAGTGCTTTCATTGGGTTATTATCAGGGCCCACTTTTACAACGAAGGTTGCAATAATCGAGGCAATGATGGACAAGCCACCCACCATTAATGGGTAGGTAATCGCTTCAGAGTTATGAGCAAACAACAAGCTACCCAAGAACATGGTCGCAATAATAGTTACAGCGTATGTTTCAAACAGATCGGCTGCCATACCCGCACAGTCACCAACGTTATCACCAACGTTATCGGCAATAACAGCAGGGTTACGAGGGTCATCTTCAGGGATACCCGCTTCAAGTTTACCAACAAGGTCAGCCCCTACGTCAGCGGCTTTTGTGAAGATACCGCCACCCAAACGGGCGAATACACTAATTAAGCTTGAACCAAAGGCAAAGCCGATGATTGAAGGGAACATTTCAGGTGTTTTAGCAAATTCGTAGAAGAGGCAAACACCCAAAAGGGCGAGGCCAACAACCATAAGGCCGGTAACACTACCACCACGAAAGGCAACGTCCATTGCCTTACTGAAACCATCTTTAGCTGCTTGAGCTGTACGAACGTTGGCCGAAACCGAAACGAACATCCCGATATAACCAGCGAGACCACTTAAGAAGGCACCAAGGACAAAACCAACGGAAACGTACATACCATAGTAGGCATCGCCTTTAACTTTGGCAAACAAGAAGAACAAGACAACCGTTAACACAACCGCTGTAATGGCGATGGTTTTGTATTGACGGTTCATGTAGGCTTTAGCGCCCTCTTGAATCGCTCCGGCGATTTCTTGCATCTTTTCGGTACCGGCGTCTAGGCCGTTAATCCAGTTTCTTAGGTACAAGCCAACAATAATGGCCAATACGCTACAGAGGATTGGAAACAGTGTTGTCATAGTGGGGATAGCCTCCAAATTTATAATAAAAAGTAAAGTAAAAACGGGGGTTGCAGTGGTGTTTATACTGCCTAAGAGCCTTGTCAACACATGACCTGCCTCTAAGACGTGGCGTCGTGTTGCTTCTTTTGAGTAGTCTCTTTTCATCCTGCAAACTCGAATAACAGTTATAGCAAAAAACATAGCCCAGAGGTACGAAAATTAGCAGTTCCGTATAAAAAAATTACGCTACCTGTCTTGTTTGCGCTGTAATCCCCCAGTGACAAGTAATCAAGACGACGAAGTGAACCGTCTAAGCGTTAAGAAGCGTGAAGCAACGTGGTTTAATACCCTAATATTAAACGGTGGCTTTTGCTTGCTTGCTCATGTGTTCTTTGCCCAGTTCAATACCTAGGCCAAAGGCTTCTACGTTTTTCTCGATGTGCTTTGGTGGTACTTTTTCTCGAATGGATTTTTCGAGGTTCTCGCGTGTCAGTACTTGGCTGATTTCTTGAATCACACCCAAGCAAATCATGTTAGAAAGCATCACGTTTTTAAATTCTTTTTTAGCAATTTCCACAACAGGCAACGAAATAAAAGTACGATTGCCACGTTGTTCTTCGGTAACGTGGGTTACGAGGTTAGAATCCAATAACACTAGGGCATCATCAGCCACGTTGTACCAGAACTTGCTAAAGGAGCTTTGGGCAATGGCCATAAAAAATTTGATGTTACGGGCTTTAGGATACAAAATATCTTTGTCATCAATAATCACGTCAACCTTGGTTGGGCCGCCACGAACCTGAGAGCCGTAAGTTGGACTTTGGATGGCGTGCAAGCCTTGATGGAAAATAGCGGCGTGAGCCAAAATCTCGGACCCTAGAATGATACCTTGTCCGCCAACGGCACAAAGGCGGGCTTCTAAAAGGTGGTCGCTTGCTGATGACATGATAAGGTGTGTCTCCAAATTAATACTTAAAAGGAATGATTAATACGTTTTCCTAAATGAAGGTTAAGGAACAAACTTAGTCTTTTTTCACGTTCATGTGATAGGTTGTGGCGTACTCAGCACGTTCTTTATCGTGATGAATTTTACCAATAAACTTCTTGCCACTTTCGTCAGCGTCTTTTTGGTTAAAGGTGCCAACTTCATTTTTCATCCAGTTTACCAATTCAAACGGATCAGGGTGATTGTTTTTGCGCCCCCAGTTAATATGGCAGTTCGATAACACTTCAACCACAGAGAACCCGTCGTGATCAATGGCGGCCTTGATAACCTTATCCATCTGAACAGGCGCAGCAACAGCGGCACGAGCAATGTAAGTCGCACCAGCAGCTTTAGCTAGGTCACACGCATCAAAGTTATTTTCTTGGCTACCCATTGGGGTTGTTGGGGTATGACTTCCTGATGGTGTTTCAGGGGACACCTGACCACCGGTTAAGCCATAGGTGAAGTTGTTTACGATAATGGTGGTTAGATCAATGTTGCGACGTGCAGCGTGAATAAAGTGGTTACCACCAATGGCCAAACAATCGCCATCACCAGTAATAACAATCACCTTACTTTTGGGCTCGGCCATTTTTAGACCCGTTGCAAATGGAAGCGCACGACCGTGGGTGGTGTGAACCGTGTTGAAGTCCATATAGCTGGACATACGGCCTGAGCAACCAATACCAGCAACAATACAAACATTGTCGCGTTCAAGATCCAAGGCATCCATCGCCCGAATCAGCGATTTCATAATGGTGCCATCACCACAGCCTGAACACCATAGTGTCGGCATTTTGTTCATCCGTAAATAGTTTTCGTATTTTACTTCAGCCAGTTTACTCATAATGGAGGGTGTCCTGCTTTCTCTGAGTTGGATTAAATTAAAATAATGATTTGAGCTTAAATACTAAACACTAACGGCTTTTTCTTCTAAGATTTGCTCTAGAATTTCATCGGCTGTTAGCATATCGCCGTTGTATTTAGGAATGAGTGTCACGTCTCTGTGAAGGATGCGCTCAACTTCTAGTGACATTTGACCCATGTTCATTTCGGCAACCAGCACACGGCTCTTGCCTTCACTCACACGCTTAAGTTCCTCTTCAGGGAATGGCCACAAGGTAAGCGGACGGAACAAGCCAACCTTAATACCGTGGTCTTCACGCGCCTGAATAACCGCTTGCTTGGCCGAGCGACCGATCGATCCGGTGGCCACAATCAACACATCAGCGTCTTCAACCATGTAGTTGTCCCACTTTAGGATGTCATCAAGGTTGTTGTTGATTTTTCGGTTGATGCGGTCAAACAACTCTTTGGCTTTAGCCCGATCTTCGGTTGGGAAGCCTGTTTGGTCGTGGGTTAAACCACTTACGTGCCAGTTGTATCCGTTAAAGAAATCTGCCATTGGCGGTACGTCGTAGCTCATATCGTAAGGAAGATACGCTTTTTTATCCACGTCCTTACCGGGGCGAGGACGGTCAACGGTTTCAATATCTTTGGCATCAGGGATATCGATACGGGCACTCATATGAGACAGTACTTCGTCCGTCATCAACACAACCGGTGTGCGATATTTCTCAGCCAAGTTAAAGGCGCGCACTGTTTCAGAAAAGATTTCATCGTGGAAGCACGGTGTGAGAACGATGATTTGGTGATCGCCGTGTGTGCCCCAACGAGATTGCATAATTTCGCCTTGAGACGGCAACGTTGGCATACCCGTTGATGGACCCGAGCGCATTACGTTGACAATCACGCAAGGAATTTCAGCCATGCAGGCATAACCAATGTTTTCTTGCTTCAGTGAAAATCCAGGGCCGCTGGTGGCGGTCATTGATTTTTTACCGGCCAGTGATCCACCAATGGTGGTTGCCATACTGGCGATTTCATCTTCCATCTGAATGAAGGCACCACCTGCTTCAGGAAGCAGTTTGGACATATAGCCTGCAATTTCAGACGATGGGGAGATGGGATAGCCGGCATAAAAGCGACAGCCCGCAGCAATGGCGGCTTTGGCAACGATCTCGTTACCAGTTAAAGCAAGCGTTGTGGTCATAACAGGGGGAAACCTCTACCTTTTCGAGTGCCGATAATCTTAAAAGAAGGCACTGTTGTTGGAAAAATCAAGAAAATTTGAGATGAACTTTGTCAGCAAGAATCTAAAGACACTCTCGACAGGCTTCTATTGTGTCTCGCTCAACCATTAAAATCAAGCGTAAATCGCAGAAAAACCCATTATTTATAACGGTTTTAACGCTATTGATGTAATAAAAGAGTCCAATCGGACTCGATTTAATGAGGGACTCTCTGAAAAGAGTAAAAATTACGCCCGGCGCGATTCGAACGCGCGACCTTCGGCTTCGGAGGCCGACACTCTATCCAGCTGAGCTACGGGCGCACACTGGGTTACTTAAATCTAATGTAATCCTACACGCAAGCATTCTGAAAGTCTATGTGCTGTCGTGTTGCTCATCGTATTAAAAACTTTGCTTAAAGCTTTTGCTTGATGTTGCTGTCGGTCACGCCATAGGTGGATTTTAGTAAATCAAGCGCCGCATTTTGCAGTGTATCTGACTTGGTTTTGGCATCCGAGTCGTTCGCTGCTGTGGCTTCGGTGTAAACCCGAACCAAGGGCTCGGTGCCACTTTTACGAACCAGTAACCAACTGCCATCGGTAAAGTACATCTTGGCGCCATCGCGCGTGCCGTACTTATCAACCAAGGCATCTGCCGCTTGCTTGGAGGCATCAAGATCAATCGTAAGCCCACCAAAGTCGCCACCGGCTTGAATGCGAGCCAGAATATCATCCATCACATCAGCACCACGCTCGGTGGTAATCGAAAGTTCTCTGAAGATAAATCGATTAGTCACTGAGGCTTTCATGTCATTAATAATCGCACTTAATGGCTTACCTTCTTTGGCTACTAATTCAGCGATTAAAAGATTCGCGAGTACGCCATCTTTTTCTGGAATATGATCGATAATGCTAAGGCCGCCGGAGCTTTCGCCACCAATCAAAACGGGCGTTTCGTTTTTTTCTTCACGCTCGATAAACTCTTCGGCAATGTATTTATAGCCCACTGGCGTTTGCTGAACCTCAAGGTTGTGGGCTTTGCCAAGAGCATCCAATAAGTGTGTGGTTGCTTGAGAACGGGTAATCACCCCGTTGCGGCCACGGTTTTTCACCAAGTGATACACCGCCAAGGCCAAGATATCATTGGGGTTTACAAAGTCACCGTTCTCATCCAGTACCCCAAAGCGATCGGCATCACCATCGTTAGCAAACCCAATTTTGTTTTTAGCCGAGCTGTTTTTAACGTTACTTGAGAGCTCTTCTAAGTTGTCGGCCGTAGGTTCAGGCATGCCGGTGTAACTAGCTGGGCGCTCTTGGGTATCTCGAATGCTTGTGATATCAATGCCTTCTTCACTGAGTAAGCGAGGAAAATATTGGCGTCCCGTGGCATACAGTGCATCATAATGAATGTCCAAGCCACTGTCTTTAATGGCTTGGTAATCAATGTTAATCACGTTTTTAAGATGGTTTTTGTAAATGTCATAACCGTTAAAGCTGTGGATACTGCCTTGGTTTTCATACGTTAAGTTGGCGGGATTTTCTTGAAAACTTACAAACTGCGTGCTCACTTCACTCGGCGCTACAGCGGCATCCGGCGTTAAAAAGTTAAACCCGCCGTAGGCCCAAGGGTTGTGGCTGGCCGTCATTAATAAAGCACCGGCTGTTGCCTTGTCTTCAAGACCCAGCTCAGCAAAATATTTTGCGGCATAGGCCAGTACGGGTGAAGGCACATCGGTGTCTGATACATATACCTTGTGCCCTTGGTCTTTTAGAAACTCAGCAATGACGGGAATAAATTGTTTTGTTTTTTCACGCGTGTCGCCACCAATCAATACGGGTAGTTGTTTGCCGGTTTTGGTGCCCTCATTAACCAAGTAGTCATTAATGGCTTGGGTGATTTGAAGCACCACGTTTTTGTTAAATCCTTCATCGGTATCATTGCGATAGCCCGATGTCCCGAAGGAATAAATGGTTTTGGTGCTAGGTGGCGTAGAAGGCATAGTGTTAATCTCTCCTGATGACGATTTTAAGGTGTTGAGTAGCCGATTAAACAGAGTGCTGAGGTGGCGTTGAATAAACCGGATGGGCTTCATTATAAAAGATCCGAGCCGGTTTAGGTAAGTTTGAGGTGTATTTGTTCTGGTTTTCGACAGCTTGGCAGGTTGTTCATCCGGTGATGAGGGCTGTTTAGTACCACTGAAATGAAGTGGGTACGATGACACACTTGAAAGGGGACGCAATGGCGACGAATGCGTTAATCGGGTCATTAGATGCCTCAAGCTCTCTGTTTTTGTAGCCTTAACTACTGTTGTTTGTATCAAAAGCGCTTCAATCTCGCAAATACTTCGTGAGATTTGTAATATTTGTTACATTACAAGGGGAAAGTATCAAAGTTTTAATGGATTTTGTCGATAAAATGAATAGCATTTATAGGCAATGGGTTTTTACGGATAGAAAACGTCATTCCCTACGGAGTCGTAACAGGAAGGAAATCCCCTCGTGCATAATCGTCGTTGGTATGATCAACAGGCTAATTGGAGCCAGTCGGTCGATTTATTATCTCGTTTCCCTGACAACATTCAGGATGAAGTGGCTGAATCTATGATTCGCTACGCGCAGCGTGAATTCAATATCGATGATTTGGCCAATTCCTTAAAATCAGTTGGCCCCGAGAAAGTCTTGGGCGTTTATAAATCACGAGAAAAACGACGTAAACTCGATGAAAGTTCACGCGTTTATAAGGCACTTACTTGTTATTACGTGCTTGGTGAAGAAGAACGGAACCAAATGGCCTTTTTTGTATACCGAGTCACCAAAGAAGTCTTTCATTATTTAGAAGTGTGCCGTGAAGGCTCTTTTCTTCCATTGGAATCCGATATTATGGAATTAACAAGCTTGCTTGCCATCGATCCTGAGCGCGATATGGAAGAGTGGCTTGAACGTCGTCGTGTTACAGCCAAGCGTGCCGAAGTTTCGGGCGTGAGCGGTGAAGCCGTTAAAATTACCTTTGAACATCTCACCGACGATCTTGAAGGGCTGAGTGTTCGTTCAGATCGAAGCAAAAACGCCTAAGGGGTTTAACGTGTTGAAGGTCGGTAGTCTGCTTTTAGAGCAGTCAGTTTTTGTGTGGCTCGTTTAACACGCACGTCCTTGGTGTTGTTCACGTTATCAATAAACGTGCTTAGTGTGCCTGTGGCTAAAATAGGTTCGTTCATATCGGCATACATCATGCCCACATTAAACATCACGTTTAAATTGTTTGCCGCAACCACTTCCACGGCTTTTAGCATGTTCAAGGCATCCTCGTGATGATTTTGCTTTTCTAATAGTGAGGCGTAGTTGATCAGCACATCAGGATGCAGTGATTTTAGATAATATTGTGAAGCCAGTGTTGGGTTTTTCTTCTTCTGTTCAATAAACCCTAATATCTTCCACGCACTGCTATTTTCAGGATCACCGTAGGTGGCTTGTTTTAATTCGGCTATCGCACCCAATGCGTTCCCTGTTTTCAAATCGGTCTTGGCAAGACGTTCGTGATACAAGCTATTATTGGGGTCACGAGATAAGAGTTCTATATAAAGTGCTTGCGCTTCTTTTACGTGGCCTTGTTTTTCATTAATTTGAGCATCATAAAAAACGAGCGTGTCGTTTTTTGGGAAAGCTTTTTTTAAGGTGTCGGCTAGTTCTCGTGATTTACTCCACTTCTTTTTAGCCATGTGGTAGCGCAGTAAATTAAGTTGAGGCTCTAATAAATCAGGATGATTTTTATGAAGTGCTTCTAAAAAAGGGATGGATTTTATGACGTTGTTTTGGGCCAAGTGATTTTGAGCAAGCAAATAAACCGCATGAGGATTCGTACTCGATGTGATGCTATCAAGGTGAATGTGTGGTGTTAGTTTGGCAATGCTTTCCTGATATTTTCCGTTGCGGTGCAAGGCCCAAGCCGAGCGAACCCATTCGGGCTGGGTTGAGTTATTACTTAGGCCGTAAAGTGAAAAGGCTTGATGCTCTTTTTGAGGCACTGTTGGGTTACTTATTGTTGGTGCCGTTGTTATTTGAGGAGGTGTTGTTGTTGCTATTTTAACCAGAGAGGGCACTAATGATATCGTAATGCGATCGCCAGAGTTGGATTTGACGTGCGCTTGATGCGGTGATTTTAAATAAATACGGCACATAAAGGCTTCATCAGGCGTGTTGCTACGAAGCCACTCCACTTTAAAGATGTTGGGAAAACGTCGCATCAACCCTCTTTCAATCGCGTCAAACCGTTTTTTTGTGGTGAGTGATTCGGACAAAGCCACGTCAAAGCCTTCAATGGTGACGACATGAGCACCATCAATAATTTCAGAATGAAGCACCGGATCAAAACCAACACCCAACACACTAAAGTGAATGTCGGTGTTGTGTTTGTCTGGGGTGACATCAGCTAGTTCATTACTGGCCGACCATGCGAGTGATGAGGTGAGCAATACAGAGCAGACCATCACGCTTGATAACCATCGAAAAGAAGCAGTCATAACTTAGTGAACCTTTAGTTTAAATCGTTTAAGTTTTTACTCAGGCTCGTTAAGCTTAGCCTTTTAATTTTTTAACGTAGTTGCGAATCACATCCGCATTTTTCGCTTCGGGCGATAACTTAAGGTAGCTTTCAAGATGCGTTACCGCGTTGTTTTTATCACCCAGTTTGGAGTAAACCAACCCAAGGTTATAATGTGCTTCGGGGAAGTTTGGCTTCAGTGTAATCGCTTTTTCGTAGGAGTCCCGTGCTTCATAAAGCTTGTTGCTGCTGTTATAGAGATTACCTAGGTTAAACAACACGTCACTATCACTGGGCTTTAAGCTAAGCACTAGTTTGTAGAAGTTTTCAGCATCTTCATTGCGATCCTGCTTCTTCAGTACAGAGGCATAGTTATTCACTGCATCCAATGGAATAGCTCTAGCAAAGGAAGTTTCGGCGAGATCAATCTGATTGTCCATCATGTAGAGTTTACCAATTTGGTTGTAGGCCTTGGTGTCATACGGGTTTTTATCAATGTAGCGTTGCATCATTGAGATAGCTGGACGTACTTGGCCTTCTTTGGCCATAGTGATGCTTGAGGCATACACGTAGCGTGCATTGAAGGGATCAAGCTCAATAGCTTTTTGATATTCAGTGAGGGCGACACCCATGTTCTCTTTGCTCTCGGCCGCTTGGGCTGCTTTAAAGTGTTTTTCAGCTTCAGGTGAATGCACTTCGTTGTGGTTGTTGCCCGCTACAATGGCACTCGTCTGACCTTGCTTTAAGGTTTGAAGCTCAGCCTTAATTTGGTTGAGTTCTTTTACCAGCATTTTGTTTTCAGTGTCGCTGGCGATCAATATTTTTTTAGCAGCTTGGATTTCTTTTTCAAGCGCATCGGATTTTTTACTGGAGCGACCGCCTCGTTTTTTCTTGGCTGCTTTTAACGCATCTTCAAGCGAGTCATTTTTATCATTCATTGCCTGAAGTTGTTTGTTTAAGGTCAGGGTACTGTCTTGGAGCGTATCAATTTTAAGTTGCGCTTCTTTAAGTGCTTCTGGGTCAGTAGCAACGTCTACCGATTTACCGTCGGCTTTGAGTTGTTTTTCAAGGCTCTTTTTATCCGCTTCTAAGGTTGCAATGTTTTTCAAATAAGCATCATTGGCCGTAACCAATTCCGCGTAATTGTTTTTAATACGACCCATTTCTTGTGTCATTTTCAAAATCTGTTGGGTCTTTGCGTCATCACTATTTACACTGGATGCCGTTGCGGAGTTCTCAAGCTGACCTTGTAATGATTTGTTCTCGGCAGAGAGCTTCATCATTTGCTCATTCAGTACACGGACTTGATCCGTCATTGTCTTTGAATTATCAACCGAGGCCATTAGCTCCTTGTTCTTTGATTTAAGGGCACTCAATTCTTTTTGAAGTCGTTTGGTGGACCGCGGTGAGCTGGCCAGTGGACGACGACTGCTGGCTTTTTTTGCTTCAGTTAAATCACGCTTTAATGAGG
>CAYGPY010000082.1:0-10411 GCA_964351765.1 uncultured Vampirovibrionales bacterium | reverse complement strand
GTCCTATATTGTACGAAGCTTGAAACGGTTCAATAATTTTCTGGAGATCAGTAAACGAAGTTTTTTTCTTTTCAACAAAGAAAAATCTCATTTGCATATTTTTACCTCTATCATTGAGGTTTTCATTAGCAGAAATGAGCTCGTTTAATGCAATTTTTGGAGAGGTATCGTCAAAATCTTCACATTCTGATTCCCAAGGACCAGCAAAACAATCAATATAATTAAAAGTATCAACAAAGGTCATTCCAAGCTTCATTGCTAAAACGCTTAAATACTCACGTAATATAAAATGCTTACATTCTGTCTGTTCACGACCAATATAACTGTATATAGATTCATCGGTAGTCTGTACCTGTTCAGTCATTTAAATCATCCTAATCAAATATTATAAAATAGAATTTACTTCAGCAAAATGTATTCTTCTTACCGTAACTGCCTAATCTGTATTCTGCCTTATCTTTACTATCAATCGTCTTTAAATGCCCTATAGCCGCACCGATCACAGAGTTGATCATTATCCCAACAAACATTGTTAGGAGATAACCCCTCTTCACATACTCCGCAAGATCCTAAAGAATACTCACACCAAGCACATCCTGAAAATAATGCATCTTGAATATATGTTTCTAAACCACAATCGGAACACTCATAAATAATCGGTTCCAAACCATCTTTTGCTTGAAGAAACTCGTCTATCTCATAACGTTTTTCTAAAATAGCTTTAATAAAGTCCTCTGGTTCAGTTTCCTCTTCACATATCCTGCAATTAAGCACCATGCTCTGAAAACCAACTTTAGCATTACCATTATTCTGATAAATCAAACTAGAGTGACATTTTGGACAAAAGAAATGCTTAGGGTCATAGGAATAACGCCCCCAAGTTACATTAGAAAAAGAGTTTCTACAATCTTCTAATTCCTTTTCAAAGACATCCTTTACTTCAATAATGATTTCACAGCACTCTACACCTAACTCATCCTTTGGATCAGAATCAAGCTCTTCAAATAACTCAGTCATAGTTAAAAAAGTTGAAGATATTGATTCTTTAAGAAGTTCAATCGATTTTTCAGTAAATTTATGCTCAATATCATTTCTCAATCGGTTTAAATCATTTAGTTTATCAGTTTTAATTGAAATTCCAAAATCTTTAAATCTCGTTCCAATTGTGACAAAATCAATGGTGTTTTTTCCATCAGGTACAAATTCTAAGTTACTGTCACTGCTCAAAACAGGCTTATATTTAGAGGAAATAATCTGCTCTAAGCTTTCGCTAGGAGCTTTATTCATAATTACTGCCTTTGCAAGCAGTAATAGACCAGCATAATAGTTTCTTATAGAAGACAGCACACGATTAGGGTCTTCCGAACCATAATCCTCTATCCCAAGCTTAATACTAGCAGTAGCATTACTCAATAATGAGTCCATAATTTATACCTCAAATTGATAATAATACTAACACATACAATCAGTTATTTCTAACTACCACTCTTTCATAGCCTCAATTACCGCCTCCTGATCGGACATTAGGTACTCTTGGGTGGTACGGATGTCTGAATGACCTAAAGCAAGCTGGATCAGGTGTAGAGGACGCCCTTTTTCGGCGTTCATTGTGGCGAAGGTGCGTCTTAATCCGTGGGCTGTGATAGGTACATCTGCCAGATTACTCAGCTTCTTCAATAACCGACCTAAGCTTACGGTGTGATACGGCTTGTAATCACCATTCAAAAAGACTTTGTCGCCCTCTATGTTTAACGCCTTTCTTCGGATCAGGTATGCTTCCAATACCGGCTTCAACTCTCTTAAGATTCCTATCTGCCTATTTTTACGTCCTTTTCCAAGCCTCACAATAATCTTGCCTTCATCCATATCAATGTCGTCAAACGTTAGATTACACAACTCCAGACATCGCAACCCCGTATACATCAGCGTCAATATAATAGCTTTCGCCGACTCATAGCCCCAAATACTCCTGAAGTTGTCCTGTGAGACAGCCAGCATAAATTTTTCAATTTCCTTCTCATCACGTAACACCGTTCGTTTTGGGGCAATAACACGCCGAGGTCTTATCTTTTTAAGCTTATTCAAGTAATTGTCATCCAATCTATCTAATCGGATCAAAAAGCGTACAAATGAATGTATTGAATAATATGTGTTGTGGCGATTCGAAAAACTTTCAATATCAAAACTACTAATCGCATCATATATGGAAGGAAACGCTAAGCAAGTGTCTAAAGACAGCTCAGTCGGCTCAGAAATGCCCTTTGTCTTTGATTCGTGCAATCGAACCGTATATCTGATAAAACGGTCCCGATACGTGTGAAGTGTCCTTGAAGTCACTGGTGAAACCCCATTTTTCAAGTCCTTTAGCCATAAGCGAGCCATCGTCTTTAAATTATCATCCCAAAAGTCAGGATAAATCCGATCAATCACCTCATCAGTAACGTCCTGAAAATATAGTACTTGCTTCTTGATCATAAACAGGTCCTCCGTTTCTTTTACACACCCATTCATCACTCTGAATCGAGCACTAAGCAAGAGATTACGGAGAGTTTCGCATCAATCAGACACACTATGAAAATCACTTGCTCTAGGGGTGACAACCTGCTAATCTGAGAGTGCTTCTGGAAACAGGAGCCGGGGCTTTATAACCTCGCTATAACTGGTCAGCACCTGACCATAACAAGGTGCCGTCTTCTCCGGTCTTTGGCCGGGAGGCGGCACTGTATGTCCAAGCGTTCTTTGAATGCCAAAGAGTGTCGCGATCGTGTTATAGCGATTTATAAACTCCCGGCTGCCTTTCGAGGCAGCTTTTTTATTAGACAACCGGGAGGACATTCAATGACAGACATTAGCCCTGACGATCGGGAACGTATCTACCAAGAAGAAAAGGCCAGACGAGAAGCCCAGAAGCGCTTAGATAAAGAAGAAAAGACGCAAACACTCCAGCGTAAGAAAGAGAGCAAACCAAAAGGCTGTTTGTTCTGGGCTATTGGATTCATCCTTCTGCCGTTTGCCATTGCTTTTTGGCCCATAACATTGACGCTTGTGATTATCTGGTTAATTAAGAAATACACCCAATTAAAAAAAAGCACTATAACCGTCATTGTATTTCTGTCTTTTGCCACTCTAGGCATGATTAAAGCATTTCAACTACCTGATGAAACAGAAGATCCCTTAACTCAAAATGTTCACTCAACAGCCTACCCACCTCTATACACCACCGATATCTTTGACTTAGATCAACAACACCAAAAATTATTAACCTCGCTCAAAAAAGGGGCTCTTCAAATCCGTGACCCAAAATGCCCTGAGCTCGTTTATGCTGGACTGAGTAAAGATAAAGGCAGTTCAACCGATCCGGTTTTCTTTTATACCTGCTCTGATCTCAAGAATCCCTATACCTCCTTCAATCTCTTTGTTAAAAAATCTGAGATTGATACCAATCAAGACTCTGGTACTAATATTAAAGCCCCAGAGCCCGTTAATGAGGCCACAGCGAAGTCAGAATGTAGAAAAGCACTCAGGAACAGACTCACCCTACCAAGTACGCTTAAATTAGGTTTAGGCGGATTCGCTGTCTATACAGCACCCAATGGTATGAGTCGAGTCACAATGGACTTTGAAGCAAAGAATAAGCTTGGTAACACCCTTCCACAAACAGCAATTTGTCTAATCAACAAAGACGGTATACAAGAACTAACCATCAAAGACCGTTAATGTTCACCCAATACCTTATATAGCTCTGTGAGATTTGAACGCTTCAATTGTGCCACAGCCCCTTGCAAGGCATCCGGCCCATCATCATATGTCGTTGGGTACAGCTTCATTTGCGTCACAAATTTTGGATCAAGATTCTCGTTGAAGAGCAAATACTCGTTACTCATAAACGGCTCTAAGCTCGATATCCGTAACTCCTTGTTAACTGTATTGACGACACCCTTAACCGTAAGTGAGTGACTGTTTGTATTGAGATTCGAATCTCGGTATATGTTCTTGATTAAACCCTGAAAATTATTTTCTTCTAAATACAAATAATCCAGCTTCCATTTTTCATGAAGTCTAAATGCCTGCTGTACCTGAGTACTGGGATTCTCTTTACCTAACCAGGTATCAAGGCAGTATAAATACTCATCAGCATCCAACGCAACAACCACAACTGCGGCATAATCCCCCTCAAGCGTTTTCCCCATCACTGGATCATGAAACGCAACAACTTTGACCAAGCTATCACGATGCACTATTTTTTCTGATCCGTCCAACCACTGTAAACCTATCCATTGGCCATTAGAATAAACAAGTTTAAATCGTCTGGCATTATCCATATCAAAAATAGTTCGACTCGGATCCCATGGCACATTCTGCTTCTCAGATAAAAAAGCCGCTTCCCCCTCATTAATCCGCATCTGCGTTAACCGTTCAAACGTTTCAGCCTCGCCCCAAAGTAACTCAACACCTTTGTCCATATCAATCTTGTTCTCACCATAAAATTTTCTGGCTTCTTCCATTCGCTCAGGGTTCGCCAAATCCGTATATATCTGTTTATATTTCTGCCATAAGTCTTCACGACTCGGAAATTCTTTAACAGCTTGATATCGTCTTGCGTGCCAGCCAGGGTTAGCCAATAAATTTTCAATCAATGAGTCTGGATGTAAGCATGTTCCAATAACCGTAATGTTACTAGAGCCATCAATTTGCCCCATAGGCAAAATATCTTTAGTAAACCACGCCATGGTCTTAAGACGTTGCTCTTGTGACATCGTCTCCTCTAATGACTCAATATCATCACAAATAATAAGTGATGGTCTATTTTGAGCTTTCTTTAAACCCCGTAAGCTTTGTCCTCGTGATTTTGCCATCATGGTAATCCCATTCTTTGTGGTAACCCCCTTCGACACGCTTATATGTTTTTTATTAGAGAGTAACGAGCCAAACATCGAGATCAGTTTTTGGTTACTTTTCAATTCTTCTGCTACGTCAATAATTTTTTGAGCAGCATCTTCTCGTGTTCGTCCGATAACCACAATAAACGGTTCATACTGATACACAACCGCATGAACAACCTTAAATAAGACTTTAAACGTCGTCTTCGCATGCCCACGAGGCGCTGCAATCACATCTCGACGACCTCGCTTTGTTAAATCTGCCTCATCCATAAAAAAGTCTTGATGCATCTCACTAAAAGAAAACGGGCAGTACTCCTTAAAAAAATAGCGCACAAAGAACTCAAAATCCTGAGCTCCCCTCAAGTAAACACCCAGTTTTAACTCACTCGGTTTCGGGTTTTTCTGATTCCTTAAATACTGCCAGTAGGTCTGCCAGTTCACTTCCATCCAGTCCGTCTTTGTTAACATCACCATTACTAAAACCTCCTTGCCTCAACGCTTTCTCAGACGAATCCAAAATCCGATTAGCAGAGTCGAATTGCTTATCTTCGAGTGCTTTCATATACAGATGCTCCCGTCTTAAATAGTTCAACGAATACATTTGAGAGGGATTCCTAATTAATTCCTCAAACTGTTGTCGGGCTGATTTCAAATACCTATATGCCTGACGAGAAGAGATATTACAATGCTCCATCAGAGCCTTTGTAACCTGACTCGTTGATATACCTCGTCCGATCATCTGAGTAATCAGATCAATCCGTCGTTGCTTTTCAATCTTATTTGCTCTCTTTTGACTCACGGATTCTCTCCTTCCTCTTTAACAAAAACTTACTCATTGCAACGAGTTGAGTAGATTGCTTACCCTCAAAACACTTCAACGCTTTCAGTACCAACCTATTTTCTTTTGCTGTTAACAAGCACCCAAATGGAATAGGTAACTCATTCTTTTCCTTTTTTATCTGAGCTTCAATTATCTTCTCTGCTTCATCTTGATCCAACTGTATTAAAGCAAGTAGAGCGCTGATCTCAGATTGGTTCTCCGGCACTAAATCAGACAGTTCAGGCAAAGAAAACTGCTCCGTCAATACATCAAACAGTTCCGCTCGTTTAACCGGATTATCCGTACCCCGAAGACGATTCAACGTCGTTAGAGCCATCACGGCTTCCGTGTCATCCACATCCCATACCTGACAAGGTACTTTCTTCCATTTCAATCGCTTTAAAATCACCATTCGATGATGACCATCAATGATAATATATTTATTTTTCTTATCTGGATGCTTTCTTACAACTAATGTCGGACACAAACCAGTTCTCTTAATGTGTCGTTCAATTTTATTCAATACGTCTGAGTCACATACGTTCGCATTTCTAGAATCCGGCTCTAAATGTGTTATTAAAATTTCTGGCATAGATGATTCCTTACTCTCTTTTATTCACTCGCAATCAACAGTATCTCGTGGTGATTTTTATTTTGCGTCACATGGGGCATATGCGTATATTGCTTGGTTTTAACTTCTATTTTTCGGTTCGGTACATGGGTTTTGACCTGTCTCTTCAATTCAGTAGCTGTCATCGATTTATCACCATAAGAAACCACCCAGAGGGGGATATGCTTGGCCGAATCAAACAACACATCTAACGAGTTTGTATTCTTTGAAAAGGTCGATACATTTTGCTTAGCAAACGCCTTATCAGCAAACAACACGTCATCTAATATCCGGTTCCCGCTTTCATAATTGACGGTGTCTACATAAGGTGGATCCAAGTACAAAATATCGCCCTGGATCTTTGAAACAAGCGAAACAGCATCGTCACAAGAATAATTCACTTTAGACCCTGCAAAAACACTACTATTAATCGTCTTTCTAATCTCTTCAATTTGAGGCCAAATAGGCTGGCACAACCGCTTAAAACTTCCATCGACAATGCGCTTCTTATTCAATGTTTCCCCATCTCGTATCCCGTCCAATACTTCGGCATAAGGGCGGTTACTTGTCCCTAACGACGTCGAAAAACACACAAATCGTAAAGCCAGATGCCAAAGCATTAATCGATAGAGCTCGGATTTTACCAAATCCGTTTCGGCTTGAATAATGCTCTGAAATCGATCCAGCATCTCAGCATGGCGCTTTGAGAACACACTCGGTGAATGCTTTTTTAGAATATGACTATCCTCAGTCAACGGCTCTGTTAAAACGTACAAATCATGACGGGCTATCACTTGTTTTGAGTTTGTCAGTAATGCCTTTGCTATAACTCCCGATCGCTCTGACCAATCATTTGAATAAATCTCTTTAAATCCCGCCGCTTTTGCATAAAGACTCACTGAACCCCCACCAAGAAACGCATCAACGAAAACAAGGTTTTTCCACTCCTCTCTGGGGACAATTCGATTTAATGATCCAAATATCCAGGGCAATAGTTTTCGCTTCCCACCATTGTAGGCAGGGAGTCCTTTAAATATTTTATTTTTAAATAACTTACGCATACTTTTACTATAAAATATTTGAGGTAGTATGGTAACTTCTACAATAGGTACTACATCATGACAACTCAAACAAAAATAAAAAAGCAACACATTAAAACATCGCAGTGGTGGCGTTTTAACGAGTACGAAATTATTGGTGGCACACATATTACCCCTGCAAAAAACAGCAAAGTGCACCTTTACAATCCGATTGAACATTCAAAACAAGCTCATTTAGAATTAAATGCTCTTGATTTGAACGATACAGAAGCCATTATTAACTGGTGCAATCAGTTCGGCTTACTCGGTATTATGCCCTATCGAACCACTGAAGTTCACCTACCACCTTCAAAAGGTCATCAAGACTCCTATAAAAGTCATCTACCCAACCAATATCAACGTTCAAAAACACTTTATCCCGTTAGTAGCCACATTAAAACCATTGCTCAAGAAAATCCTATTCAGAGCGATCTATATAATGCCCTTGGACGTTTCTTTCCAGACATTAATGAGTGTGGCTATTTAGACGAAAAATATGGTAAGGATTTAATTAATCAGGAATTGATTGCAGTAACAGGTAATGACAAGAAGGTCATCCAATCCTTCAATCAACGTCAATACCCTTTACCTGGTAGCAAAGACTTCCAAAACCGTTATGCTGAACCGCTTAACTTATTCAGACTCTATGCTGGGCAAATCAAACAATCTATCGATATGATTGAAAAAATCAAGAATTCAAACGATTTTAATCACTTCTCTATCCGTAACAATACTTCTCTCAAACGTTTTCAAAACGTCCTATCAAGTATCTCACCCATGGCACTCTTTACTAACACAATGACATCCTCAATGGGATGGCAATTCAACTCCCTCTATAGTGCTCTTCATTTAATGATGCTCTTCGACTTAACAAATGAAGACCGTTATTTCAAAAGATGCCAGCACAACCGTTGTGGCAAGCTGTTTACCACTAACGATGACAGAGTCCTTTATGACACACCTCAATGCCAAAAAAATGCGCAAATGAAACGCTATCGGAGAAATAAAGATAAAGTTACTAACACACAAAAATAGCTCTATTAATCAACGAACACATATCAACACAAACCCCCTACATTCACTGGCTTCTTTCTTCGTTTAACGGTGTACTGTCATTGTTAAATAAAAGGAGAACATCATGGATATCAAAACCGCCAGTGCACACTATCTAGAGCATCTCAAAGAAGAAGGGCTCAAAGAACGCACCCTCTATACTTACGGTAAAGATCTTGAGCAAATCAGACGTTTCTTTGGTGATGACATCTCAATGAATCAAATACAGTTACTCAAAGTGGGTAAGTTTTTAAAGTCAGACGAGCTACTCAAGCTTCTCAATGGTAGAGAGCGTGCCCAACCCACAATTAAGAAAACCATTCGTGTATTTACTCACTTCATCATCTGGAGCCACAAGCAAGGCTATATGGACATGCTCCCGTTACCTAAATCGCTTATTACAAATTCAAATGTACTTACTTAGGTAAGAATGTTCAGGTAAGCCAAATTTCAACTAAGCAAGAAATTCAAAGGGAAATAACTATGTTCAGGCTATATAGGATCAAACATTGTTAAAATGACTCCACCTTGGTATAGTGTGAGCATGATAATTTATTATTTAAATAAATTAAATCGCTTGCTTAGTACGCTTTTAGTGCCTTTGCTTGTTCTTGTTGGATTAGGGCTTCCTAGTGGACTGGTTGTATGTTACGGAGACGATGGTCACGTTGCTATCGAAATAGGTGAAGCCGACTGTAATGATGAAGCTCAAGAAATTGACCTTTCTCAAGAACATCAGTATCAACTTACTGAAAACCACTGTGGAAGCTGCACTGACATTCCCCTACTACTTAAGTCATCAGAAATAACCACCCCAGAACCTGCTGATTTCTCATCCAATACCCACCCTCTTATTCTCTCAACCAGCTGGGATACACTCACCTCTAGATTTCTAGATGTAGCTACGAGTGGGCATCTTCCGCAACCACCACCCATTATCAACCTATTTTTAGCTATCCACCGCACGGTTGTTCTAGTAGTTTAACCTCTCTGTCAATTTTTTTTGAAAATATGACAAAGGAGGTTTTCGTGTGTTTACACGTTTTTTATCTACAATTTTAATCATCTTTTTTTTGGTAAGCTCCGCTTATGCTGAGTCGTTGACGTTGGATCAAGCCATTAATATTGCTATAGAGAATAATCTCAAACTGAAAGCGATACAAGCAAAACTAGGAATTAGTGAGGTTGATGTTAAAATAGCTGGGACTCGTCCCAACCCCACTATTATGTCGGACAATGGTATTGCTGAGGATACTTACAGGGCTGGTATTGAGCAAACCCTTGAGTTGGGCTTGAAACGTAAAAAAAGAATTGCGGTTGCTAAAGCAGAACAAGTGGTTACTCAAAGTGAGATTGTTGAAGCCGTGTTGAATCTTCGAGCAGATGTACGCCGCGCCTATACCCAATTGTATTTATCTCAGGAACGTCAAAACACATATGAAAAAATCCTTCATAATACGGAGACATTGCTAGAAGTCACTCAAAAGCAAGAGCAAGCAGGGGATATTGCCAAATTAGATGTGCTGCAAACAGAGATAATCGTACTTAATGCAAAAAACGATTTACAAACGCTGGTCAGTCAAATGGTTTCTTCGAAAAACCAGCTAAACACATTGCTCAATCAACCACTAGATACCTCTCTTACCTTGGCTCCACCAACAGTTTTTCCACAAGTAACCATAGAAAAACCCACTTCGCCTGATAAGACAGAGGAGGGTGCGTTAAGAGTAGCGATTCAGAAGACAGATTTCAATATAGATAGATTGATAGAAATCGCCTTAAGTAATAGACCCGAAATACAGCAGAATCAAAATGCACTGGCGGTAGTCAGACTAAAACTTTCACTAGCCAAAGCTAATCGAATTCCAAATTTATCTCTTACTGCTGGGCCTGACCTTGTCGTACCAGGTAGTGGTGAAAACCAGTATAATGCCTTCTTTATTGCCACAATGGAACTGCCTATATG
>CAYGPY010000081.1:0-10439 GCA_964351765.1 uncultured Vampirovibrionales bacterium | reverse complement strand
GGACTATATCCTCAAACTAAGAAATGAACTCAATGCGGCAAGCGTTGTGGTAACGCACCAATTTTCGACCATTGCTCGCACAGCAGACCGTGTTTGCCTGCTCCATGAAGGAGCCATTAAATGGATTGGCTCGCCCGAAGAGTTGATGAATAGCGATGACCCGTATGCACGTCAATTTGCTGAGGCTAGTATTGAGGGGCCGATGACAACACCAGCATAAATCATCTTATTGATACTTGATGTAAACAAAAATCATCATCCTGTAAGAATCGCCCACACGCGCATGTGCTTTTCGTTATAATGAAGAATCCTAACTATAGTTATCCCCGATAAGAGATAGAGGTTCCGTTACCCCTTATGGCAAGCGGTCAAAAACGATCATTACTTAAAGTCGGCTTTCTAACGCTGATTAGCTTGGCGCTATTAATCACCACCCTTGTGTGGCTCAAAGGCCGAGGATTTTCGGGCGGCCCTGCCGATAGCGTACTGTTTCGCGATGTGGATGGCCTGCGTGAAGGTGCTCCTGTTCAGATGATGGGGATTCGGGTTGGCTTTGTGGATTTAGTAGAACCCCTTCAAAAAGACGGTCGCTATTATGTGAGCGTTAAATTCAACCTTAATCAAAACCTAAATATGAATATCCCTAAAGGCGCCCGCTTATCCATTGAACAGGCGGGTATTATTGGTGAAAAATTCCTCGAGATTACTCCGCCACAACTTCAGCACGTGACGTTAACCACATTTAACCACGATTCCAATAACGCCATTGCTAAAGGCATGCCCGTTAAATTTCTTTATGAAGAAGGCTATCTGGATGTGGGACAAGTAGAGCAAGTAGAACACGAGGACGATGGCAACCTCACGCGGCACACGTTGTATTTTAGAATGACCCGCCCTGGTGCGGTTATGCCGGCTAACCCACTTCACGAATTGACCATGACCCCTGACGGAGACTATTATTTGCGGGTGCTCCCAAGAGAACCTCTATTGGCCCACAAGCCTGATCCCAACTTAAAATACACTATTGAAAACCCGTTGCGGATTAAACGCTTTCTTGAAATCCAGATGGATTCAGCCAACGCGTTAAAATTAACCAATGATAAAATCAACAAGCTTTTATCTGACGAAACCATTGACACCTTAAACAGCACACTAAAAAATACCGAGGTACTTACGGCCAGAGCCACCGAAGTGATGGATAGCGCTAATGAATTATTTCAAACAACAGGGCGTGACTTAGAACGTTTGGTATCAACCAGTAGCGACTTAGCTGAAAACGTGAGTGCCGTGAGTGCAAACTTGAACGACGTGATTGGTGACCCACGCTTGAAAGAAGACGTGATCAGTACGATGCATTCCATTGAACAATCAAGCCAAGCCTTAAACAGTATTTTGAACGATCCGGCTTTAAAAGAGACCCTTTCTTTAACGCGTGAAACCAGCCGAAATGCCTCTGACATAGTGAGCTACTTAAAACAAACAGCCGAAAACAAAGACTTGCAAAAGCGTTTAGACACCTCGATTTATCTTCTAAACGACTCGCTTGGCAAGCTCTCTGTGGTGCTTGAAAACATTGATGATATTACCAACGATGATGATGAAACCCTTAAAGGCATCTTGGATGATACCCGTGACACAGCAAAAAATATGAAGAACATCACCGCCAAATTCAATAAGCGCTTTACCTTGTTTCGCTTAATGTTCTAAATGAGCCCTACTCTTTAAAAAATCCAAATAAAAAGCCCTGATACGAAGGTATAGGGCTTTTTATTTTATTTAAAGTTTATGATTAGCGTGAACGCTTGCGTGCAGTCTCAGACTTGCGCTTGCGCTTGATGCTTGGTTTAACATAATGCTCACGACGTTTAATCTCAGTCAGAATACCAAATTTTTGGACTTTCTTCTTGAATCGCTTTAATGCACTTTCAATGTTTTCACCAGGCTGTACTTGTACTTCAGCCACTGCTATCACACTCCCTTCAGGCGAGTTGATTAATAACACGGACGCTGTAGCGACAACAACTATTATGATCGCTAGCGAATAATAACGATACCACACCTTTTATTACATTACAAATAGTTGGGTAAAGTTCGTATTTTCGGACCACAGCGACCTAAAACGCATTGTTGTTAGCCCGGTGGCCATGAGAACTCACGCCCGGCAAGCAGATGCAGATGCAAGTGAAACACCGTTTGACCCGCACCAGCGCCATTGTTAATGGCAACTCTAAAATCCTTGATACCTTGCTCAACAGTAAACGTTTGCATCGCGCCTAACACATTGGCAAACACCCTGTGGTCGGTGGTCTCTGAGACGCACACAACATGCTCTTTAGGGATAAACAACAAGTGCGTTGGTGCTTGCGGGCTAATGTCCTTAAAGGCCACCACGTTCTCGTTTTCAAACACTTTCTCAGCAAGAATATCGCCATCCACGATTTTACAAAATAGACAATCCGTTGAATCAGTCATCATCACTCCTCATTCTATACACTACAATTACTTCTATTAGTCGTCTGATAAATTCGAGACGCCCACAAAATCATAAAACAAAGGGAGATCAGAAGGGTGGAAGCCTCCTCGTTTGTTTTCTCGTGATGGCAGTTTATTAATCAGCAAGTCTGTTTTAAACACCTTGATTAACTGCCTGATTTTTACAAACCCCAATAGTGTTTCGGCCGCAATTGGGGCGTTGTTATCGCGATAATGCAATGCCAGTTTTACAATATCAGCGCCTCGGTACCGTTTTTTAAAATCATCCAAGCTGGGTAATTTCTGTTGTTCTTGCAACGTGTTCAATTTCTCTAAATCGCTTTGAGTGAGTGCCGTGGTATGAGCTTCCACATTACTCGATAAGTACTGAGCCAGTTCTAGGTTAATAAACGCGTCGGCTTCATTCGAGCGATCTTGCAGTGTTAATAAAAACGCATACTCAAACATCGCCGGAAAATACTCTTGCAATGATTCTTCAAAACCCACACCAAACGTATCGTGATACCGGATGTATTGAATATAGTCCTCTTCAGCTTTATCGTAGCGGTGATATAAAAAATTCAGTCGTGCTCGCAGCAATAGTTTCAGCTGCACCTTAAAGAAATAGGCTTCCTCTTTGAGATTCTCTTCCTTCACCTCAATGTGAATCGATTCAGGCTCAGGCGCTTCTGTCTCTTCAGACGGTTCAGATTGCTCTGGGTGTTCAGTGGCACCCACAACACGATTACCAAACATTCTATTATTCTCACCCTGCCGTAATGTCAGATGATCAAAATACGTTAATGCCCCAACAGGCAAGCTCGGGTAGGCAGGTATAGCTGAATTAATAGACCGTACGGGGTTCACTCTATCCATAATCAAAACCTTATCAAACAAGATGATTCACCCAGTGTATCAAAGGAATCCTCTTATCTTCAGATAAATTAAGCCCTAAACCTAAAAAATGAGGCGGTTACGCCATGGCACTCCACCTGCTGGTGTTGGTATTGTGCAGCTCACGGCAAATCCGGTCCAACATATTCACTTGCCCCATCGGTACGGGTGGAATCTGATGATCTGGAGTTTGTGTTGGCAGCATGCCATATTTCTCAATCACTCGGCTGGTTAAGGCTTGCTTACTCGGATCCGCATCAAAGAACAAACGCGCATATAAAGCCACACCATCTTGAATCAAGCGAGACTGTGACGCCGATTGCGCAAATTGTGGGTCGACTGCCGTGTGATAGCGATATCCTAGAACATTTAAGGCCAAGCAGTTTAGTTCTTCTTGAATACTCGCTTGGTTATCCCCACTGCGCGCCGCGTGGCCCGCTTCATGGTAAATCGCTTCAGAGATCGCATACAAATTCTCTGGGCGCATATCGCCTTGGTATTTTTGATTCACCATAATGGTATTTTCTTCGGCCAACCACTGCGCATGTGCTGGGCTATTGCCCATATCACCAAACACCACATTTAAATTCTTTTCTTGAATCAGGCGCGCCGCATCAGCACCACCACGAAAAATAACATCAATACCCATATTGCGTAAGTATTGTTCATCGCCGGGTAAGTGCTGAATCCTGGATAACAATTGGAGGGCCTGAGCAATTTCTGGAACAGCATTGGTATTTATTGCTGAAGGATGACCAATCGGCACAACGGGTTGATACGATGTAACCGGTGGGTAAATCGAACGAGTTGGAATAAACTGTGTTCCGGCAATCGGCATCGGTGCGGGTTGAGCAGGAATGTTCATCGGATACGGGTTACGGTAGCCCGGTGGGGGTGCCAATGCAAAAGCAGGCGACATCATTGGCGCACCCGTTGGTACGTTGAGTGTAAAGAGTGGTGTGGCTTGTGGTGGTGGGATTGCCATAAAATTAAGGTATCTCTTCTATTAATTCTGTTCTTACTTTAGTAAACCCACTGAAGGCATTTTTGTGCTATTCAATATAGAAGCAAATCATAGTATTAACACGCTTATTTGCACACATTTCTTCCACATTTCTTCCCCTTAACCTATCAGGAGCTTTCATCAATGAGCCAAGCATCCCCTTCTGCCACCGTATCCGTAAGCCAATCTCACGATTTTGGTGACAATGTGTACATTAGCCAACACCCTTTGGTACAGCACAATCTCACCACATTACGTGATAAAGGCACTGATAACGAGACCTTTCGAAACGCAATGCGTCGTGTGGGACGCTTTGTTTTTCATGATGCGGCTGCCAACCTCTCTCTTTCAAACACCATTGTCGAAACCCCTATTTGCAAGACCGAAGCACAGATTTTATCCCCTGAAGTGCCTATTATTGTGGCCCCCATCCTTCGTGCAGCCTTGATGTTGGGCGATGTGGCTCAAGAAGTGCTTCCAACAGCTAGTGTGTACCATATTGGTTTGTATCGTGATGAAGAAACCCTCAAGCCAGTGACTTATTACAACAAACTGCCTTCAACCATTGATTACAAGCGCGCTCAAATTTTCTTGCTCGACCCTATGCTTGCCACCGGTGGCTCAGCCATTGCCGCTGTGGATATCATTAAAGAATTTGGCACGCTCACCCAGAACATTCGCTTCTTAAGCGTACTATCAGCCCCTGAAGGCATTGAAAACCTCTCCAAACGTCACCCTGGCATTCAAATTTATACGGCTGCTGTGGATAAAGAACTAAACGACAAAGCCTACATTGTGCCAGGTCTTGGTGATGCCGGTGACCGTGCCTTTGGTACGGTATAATCGGTTTCTAACCCTTCATCAGAAGACCGACCCATACAGATGACTGAGCCTGAAAGAGGCGAAATCTGTCATAATAGACAGTAATGGAAGCATTATTATCGATTACAGGCAGGTATTAGCGCATGGGCTTTGACGTTAACTATTACGGCACCGAGGGTGAAATCCCCAAAGAACATCAAGAAGACTTACCTGATTTATGTCATAAATGCGGGAAATGTTGCCGTTCGGCCACGACCTATCATAACCACGAAAAGCTGACCGAATTGGCCGAAGCCGGTGATGCAGAGGCCGTGGATTTCTTAGAAATTTTTGAACCTTACGACAGCATTGACGATGCCCGCTTGGTTGAACCCCAGCAAGTAGATCAAGTTATGGCCGTGATTAAAGAGCGTGAGGACATGGATGAATCCAACGTGACGTTCTACCATTGCCGCTATGTAACTGAAGAAGGCTTATGCGGTATCTATGAACGTCGTCCACGGTGTTGCCGTGAAGCGCCAGCGCACGGCTGGAGTGTTATGCCTCCAGGTTGTGGCTTTGAAGGTTGGCAATTTGAACAGCGTGAGAAACAAAAGCGCATGATTCGAGACCTTAAAACAAGTGCTTATATTATGGAGCAAATGTCTCCTGATGGCGTGTCACACCCTGTGCGCCCTGAAACCACGCTGGCTGATTTACAATCAATGATTGACGAAAAACTCAAACCTTGGAAGCCTTTTGGCGCTGAGTTTTGGTAAGTTGATGGGTGCTTAAATAATGGATATTAACAATAACGCCTTTGAGCCCGAATCCAATCAAGCCTCAGAGTCAGAGCTAGCCTCTCCTTTAGGGCTTGCCACGCGTGTTGAAAGCTTGTTAAAGATGCCTCAAAGCCTGTGTAAACAGCGCGGCATCTGCTGTAAGGTGGCCACCTTTAAGGGCTCCTTAAGCTATGAAGAGATCCTAGAAAAAGCCAAAGACCCCGATGCTGAGAATCATGAGATGGCTCGGGATTTTGCCAGTATTTTTGAACCCTACGAATCGCAAGAGGCCGTGCGCGAGATTGCCGATGGGTTTGTGGATCGCGTGCGATCAGTAGCCGCAAGTAAAGATCAAGATCCGGACTCAGTTAGTTTTTTTAAATGCAAACTGGTGTTGGATGACGGACGGTGCGGGGTGCACGAAGACCGGCCTGTTGGCTGCCGCATGTATCCTTTTCCTCACAAAAACACCATTTATCACCCAGGCTGTGGCTTTGAAAAGCAAGGCGCACAAAACTGGGCTGAAATCGAAACGATTCTCACCTCATTGGGTATTGATCCAGACAACCCTGCGGGCTAATCAAGATATATGTTGGTTTCCACGTAACCATGGCCATCAAGCGTGATGCTAAAACAGCAAATGGTTTATCAAAAGTGGTTTAAACGATGTTGCTTAACGATACCCGTTTTAGCTCATCAGTTTAAACGAACTCTGGATGTTACGTTGAATCACCTTACGAACGGACTCGACTTCGGTCTGAACCGCTTCGTGTTGGGTGTTAATTCTGTTTGCTTGCAATTCTAACGCTTTATCTTGCGATTGAATTGCGGCGGTTCCGGCTTGAATTCGGTTTGCATCTGGCGCACCGGGCTCTAAATTTGTTGAAGCCTGAAATAAACCTGAAACCATGTTAGCCAATTGAAGCCGTGCTTGGTTAATAAACTGCAACTGCAATTCCAAATCACTTTTTCTGGCTGTTAGCATCATCAATCGTGCTTGACTGGCTGCCAATCCCATAGTGTAATTCCCCCTACTATGTTCACCTTAAAACACACTTAATCCTCGTGCTTAAAGCAAACGCTTATCCCTATCCATATATATTTTTTTAACTATCCACTCGTTACGTCGTGTTTGATAACCCGACTATAACCCTATTTATTCTATAAAACCGGATTCACCGTTGCCTCATTTAATGTAGACAGGTAAACCTTATGGCTTCCTATATATATAAAAACCAATCCAAGGGTTTTTGTGCTAGCTAATTTAGTTTCAAAGCAAAAAACAGCGCTAAAACCCACTAAATCTGGTAAAAACCTCTTAAGAAGACATTAAATAGGCTCTGATATAGGGTTTATTGAGGTGTGGCGGGGTTATTTAGCTGCCATCCTTGTCCTGCTTGGGGTGCTATTGAAGGGGCTGCTGGCGGGCGTTGCTGTGGGGCTTGTTGTTGCCCATACCCTGCTGATGCACCACCAGGGGCTAATGAAGATTGTACTTGTTGGGGCGCGTTTAAACCCGCAAACGGCTTTTTGCTTTCTTCTTTTAAGAACAAAATGCCTTCACTGTCTTGCTTGTTAATGTATCCCAAATTAATCAATACATTGGCAATACCGGTACGTTGCCCCATGGATTCCTGAATATAGCGCTGAGTGCGCAAGGCTTGATCAAGCTGTTCAACTGTCACACGGTTAATTTTAACCAAGTACTCACCCAAGCGAGTTTTGCCCGATAAGTAGTCAACCGTAGCAATAATAAGACCTGAACGTGGCTTAACGACCAGTTCATTTTCAATACATTCACGCAAATACACGCTGGTTTGCTCTAGCGACCACTTGTTTAGAATGGTAATATCGGCGGAATTCTTCTTAAATCGAGCGGCTTGCAGTAAACGACACGCACCTTGAGAAAACCGTCCTGAAGGTGCTTCTAACTCAGCAACAGCAAGTCGAGTAACTTCAGGCACCCATAACTGAAGCATATCGTCGGTACCAAAGGTATCCAACGTTGCTTTGGTCACCGTGCTTTCAAGCTCAGTGCGCAACTGCGTAAACACCACCTGTTTAATCCACAGGGGCATTTCACTCAGTTGATGAGACAACTGCTCTAATGCTGTTTGAGGGATATTAGCCATTATATCGGCGCCATTTAACTCTCTGTTAATAAGTCGTCCTGCAATCAGTAGCAACACATCTTAAGGTGATTTTAACACCCTAAACACGTTAGTCTACTCCGTCCTCTTATTATCCCAGATCTTGGCAACAAAAACAGCGTTTACCCTATATAAATCATCTGAAAAACCCACATCCGCAATTAAGTCAGCTACATCGCCCAAACCCACTCTTTTTGTTGTTGCCATTGTCTTATAACGTGTTTCACCCTAATATAGTGTAATGACACGCTAGGGTTGTTGCATGAATTCGATTTAGGAACAAAGCAAACATACTCATCGTCATCATAACAAACCAAGCTAAACATATGGCTGTATCAAGCCTTACAGATTTTTTACTATCATTAAATTGAGTTCGGGCACGCTCTAAAACAATGTGACCCCACAAGGAGGACTCCCCGTGAACAAAACATCATTTTCAAAAAAACTAATCAACACCACCCTCTCTGCCAGCGTTGTGCTGACGTTGACTGGTTTACTCTCAATGCCAATGGTTGCCAGTGCTCAACAAAACAATTTACCACCGTTACAGAACAACGGTTACAACACCTATGGTAATAACACGAACTCCTATGATTCTTATAATCAACAGGGGCAATCAAGCTACAACACGACGCCTCAAAGTTATGGTCAGAACTATGGTGGCCAAAGCTACAATCAAGGCTATGGCAACAATGCAGCGCCTCTTCAAGGACGCATCTCCAGTGCGCCAGCCGGCACACCAATGATGGCAAGCTTCTCGACGCCTGTGTCAAGTGAACTGGCTCGTGTGGGCGACCGTTTTAACGCCACACTCGGAACGGCCATTTCGGGCAGTGACGGACAGGTTTTATTACCAAGTGGCACCCAGCTTGAAGCACAAGTGGTGATGGTTCAACCTGCTGGACGTACCGGAAAACCGGGTCAGCTCGATGTTCGTTTCACCTCAGCCACCTTACCTTCGGGCCAACGTATTCCTTTATCCGCACGACTTCAGACCGAAGACGGTACGGGTATCATTAAAGGCGGTAGTACTAAAGGACGTGTGGGTAAAACAGCACTTAACACTGCCATTGGTGCTGGTTTAGGTGCCGCACTCGGAACCGCGATGGGACCACTCTCTGGTGGTAAAGTTGGCCGAGGCGCTATTTATGGTACAGCCATTGGTGGCGGTGCTGGCTTAGCAAAAGGTTTATGGAATAAAGGTGCGGATGCCGTTGTAAACGCAGGCCAGCCCTTAAACATTGTCTTAGACCAACCTTTAACCGTAACTGGCGGCGGCGGGGGTGCAATGGCACAACCTGCAGCACAAGGCTACCCTAATTACGGCAACACCTACACACCTACTAACAACAGCAATTACACCCCTTACGGTGGCAACACACAGCAGCCACAACAACAACAATACAACAACTACGGCAGCTACTAAATAATAGGGCTGGTGTTGTTTTGTAAGCATTACATTGATCATAAAAGCCGGGCAAGCACATTTTTCTTTGCCCGGTTTTTATATGACTAGGTAGAACGAATCAATTTTTATGAAACCCATGACCCTATAATGTCATCGAACTTTCAGAATATCTGGCGTATAATAAAGCCTATCCATGTTTCATTATCATCATTGTTTCAGCATCACTAGATAATCACGATTGAGATACCACCTTAATACTATGGTTTCAAACAATAAACACTTTCAGATCAAACCCAAAGCGTCTGGCAACCAGCCCGACAGTTCTACTGATGGTGCCTTAAATAGCCAAACCAACCGTGGTTTTTCGCAATCATTCCAAGATACTGACTCGGCAAATGCCTTTAATACCGCCGCCACAAAGCCTCAATCAGGCTCACTTTTTGACGCGGCTATTCCTTCGGCAACACCGAGAAAAAACGCGCAACACCAACCTGAATGGGATAAAAGCCGCACGCCACGTAAACCCTCCTCAACACGTCCGGCCCGATTTTCACACCGTTCCAAGAAGCGTGTTGGTCTCAAAAACCCCGACAGCGTTGTGGTTGAAATGCCAATGAACACCGCTACGGTGTTCTCATCAATTCTTCATGTTGGCTTGCCCGCTGCATTAGCACTTTTATTTGTTATTGCCGCATTACTGCTATCATTGCTGGCTAATATTGATATCTGGAAATGGCTCAAAACACCCGAGCGGCCTAAAGATATTGAATTTGTTCTAACACCTGACACCAATGCAAAACGCCCCGACAAGGCGAGCTTTAAAGCCGAATTTAACCAACAAGCCGGTGGTGAAAACGATCCAAATAAAAAAATCACGCCGCCTGAAGCACCTCAAGAACAAGCGGCTGCCTCTCAGGCAACACCGCCTA
>CAYGPY010000080.1:0-10508 GCA_964351765.1 uncultured Vampirovibrionales bacterium | reverse complement strand
GAACAGAGTGTCCTGAATTTCAGCCTGAATAGAGAATGAGATTTAAAGATACTCACGAGGACGTAAAATAAGCGTATAATAAGGTTATATTTAAGATGAGATAGCTTTATGTGCTGAGGAGTGCGTTATGTCAGATGAAAAAATGTTGGCCTTAATTCAAGAAGATCGCCACGATGAGTTCAATCGTTTGGTGGAGACCAACCCTAGTGTTGATTTATCAGGCGCGCATTTGCGAGCCTATGACTTACGCAAATTTAATTTGAAATCCGCCGATTTAACGAACGCCTATATGCGCTCAACAGATTTACGTTCATTGGATTTGCGTGACGCAAAGCTTGATGGGGCAAGTATGAAGGACGCTAAAGTGAGTGGTGTGTTTTTCCCTCATTCATTAGCTCCTGAAGAAATTGCGTTGAGTTTAGCCAATGGTACTCGTTTGCGTATGCAATAATTGCGTTTATGCCCACCACACCTGCTCAATTTAGTTTGCACGATATTGTAAGTGCCACCCAAGGACGTCTGCTCTCTGGTAGTGATGTTTCTAGCAATGCATTGTATTCAATTTCAACGGATTCACGCTCGATTAAAGAAAATGATTTTTTCCTCGCCATTGCCGGCGATCGCTTTGATGGGCATGCCTATGTGAGTGAACTCTGCGCCTCTAAAGCGGGCTCGGTTGCGGGGGCTATTGTCAATGAAAATACGCTTGAAGCACATCCAGAATGGCAGGATTTAAATAATATTGTGGTGGTTCCCGATACGGTTGAAGCGTATCTGAAATTGGGGCAGTGTCACCGTAAGCGATCTAAGGCGGTTGTTGTTGCTTTAACCGGAAGCTCAGGGAAGACCACCACTAAAGACATGTTGTTTGCTGCGTTTAATAACCAAGTGGTAACGCAAAAAACACAGAAAAATTTTAATAACGAAATTGGTGTGGCTCAGACGTTGCTATCAATTCAGCCTGAAACAGATTTATTAATCTTGGAAATGGGAATGCGGGGCTTGGGTCAAATTGAATTATTGAGCGATCACGCTCACCCAGATATTGGGTTGGTCTTAAATATTGGTTCGGCTCATATTGGTTTAACAGGCTCGCTTGAAAACACCTGCAAGGCCAAGCTTGAGACGGTATCAGGGATGGATGTAAATACCAGCGTGTTGGTTTACAATGCCGATGATTCACTTCTGTTAAGTAATGCCCCCGCTGTTTGGCAGGGACAATCAAGCGCGTATGGCCTCAGTGAAGTGCAAGACATTTGTGCCACGGATCAAGGTGGGGTCGCTTTTAATTATGAAGGTCAGACGATTGCACTTCAGGTACCAGGCGACCATATGGTCTCCAATGCGGTGGCTGTACTCCACGTGAGTAAGGTATTGTCGGCGTGCTTGCCTGTTACGGTTGAGAAAACCATGGCGGGTTTGATGACCTTTTTGCCTGAAGGTGGCCGCTGGAATAAACATCAAGTGGACGGCTATGAGGACGTGTACGTGATTAACGATGCGTACAATGCGAACCCCGATAGCTTAAAAGCCTCGCTCGGTGCGTTTTTAAAATCCCCTTTAGAACTCGACTTAAAACGCGTGGTGATTGTGGCGGGTATGAAAGAGTTGGGTGAGTTCAGTGAAGATTACCATCAATCTCTGGGCAAGTGGCTCGCAAAAGAAGCCATTATTAGTCATTTGTTTTTAGTGGGTGAGGAAGCCCGGTGGATTGAAACAGGGCTACAACAAGCCTCGGATGATGTGCAGTTTAAGGTTGAAACCTGTTTAAATGTTGATGCACTAACGCAGGCTGTTTTAAAGGATTCGGATTTGTTATCGCACTCGGTGTTTTTCTTAAAAGGCTCACGCTTCTATCAGCTTGAAACCCTAGAGACCGAATTGCAAAACCACGTGGGAATGTTGGGCTAAGTACATTAGTAAGTTACTTGCTTGAAAGCGATTTATCTTAAGGATTTGTTTGGGGTTTATCCTGTAAAATAGAGCTATGGAGTTCGTTACCTCAGCTTTTAATATGCATCCCTTATGGGTTAATGTGATGCCGGCGCGTTTTTTATCACTCTCACCGTGGTTCTTTTTTGGCGGTGCGTTGGTGCTATCTGTTTTATTGATGCCGCCTTTTTTGCATTATTTGCAACAGCAGATGATGGGTCAGTACATTCGTGAAGATGGCCCCCAGCAACATCAGGCCAAGGCAGGCACGCCTACAATGGGTGGGTTGATTACCTTAATATCTGCACTTGCTGTGTGGTTTACGGGAATGATTTACAGTGGTGCGTTGGATCCTGAAGTGTTGACCTCCTCGATGGTGCCCTCGTTATGGGTAGTGGCCATCACCATTGTTTTTGGCTTGCTTGGCTTAACCGATGATTATTTGAAAGTCGCTAAAAAACACAACAAAGGCTTGTCGGGTTATTCTAAAATGGCCGTGCAGATTTTGATGGGGTTATTGGTGGGTATCTACGTGGTACTGATGATGGATCGGTCGTCGGTGAGTTTACCCGGTGGATTTGTTATTGAGTTGGGTTGGTTGTATCCGTTGTTTGCCATGTTTGTGGTGAATGGTGCTTCTAATGCCGTTAATATTACCGATGGGTTGGATGGCTTGGCCTGCAGTACTTTGTTTTTGAGCTTTATGACGGCAACGGCTTTATTGATGTTTGCCCCAGAGACGATTGTCAGTTCAAGTAAAGGCATGCTGATTCCGCTTCAATTACTGTGCATGTGTTTTGCTGGAGCGAACTTGGGCTTTTTGGTATTTAACAAACATCCAGCCAAAATTTTTATGGGTGATACAGGAAGCCTTGCGATGGGAGGCACCTTGGGGGCGCTTGCTGTGGTGAGTGGGATGGAATTTTTATTGGCGCTGTTTGGGATTTTGTTTGTCCTTGAAACCTTATCGGTTATCTTGCAAGTGGCTTCATTTAAACTAACAGGCAAACGCATTTTTAGAATGGCTCCCTTGCATCATCATTTTGAGTTGGGTGGGATGAATGAAACACAAGTGATGAAAATGTTCGTGGGGATTCAGTTTGCAGGGTGCCTGATTGCGATGTGGTTCACGTTTTTTCTTTAAGGTGATCACGTTATTTTAAGACGGGGTTTGAATGCATGGATTTTACTCGCTTTTCAAGCCTGAAATCAGCTACAATGGTACCTATGGAAACCACCACCACATCGTCTGTTTTAGAACAGTATGCGCCTACTGATTTTTGGCAAGAGAAACCGGTTACGGTATTGGGCTTGTCTCGAACAGGTTCGGCCACGGTTCGCTATTTGCAAGCAATGGGGGCACGCTGTTTTTTAAGTGATGCATCGCCATCGAGCCCTGCCAATGTGGATTTGCGACGGGAATTAACAGGCTTAGGTGCCAAGCTGGAATCAGGTGGGCATACAAAACAGTGTTATACCCACAGTGATTTGATTGTGTTGAGTCCAGGGATTCCACCGAGTGCTCAAATCATTAAGCAACTGACCATCAGCGGTAAGGAACTGATTAGTGAAGTGGAACTGGCGAATCGTGAAAGCCGCCGACGCAAACCCACTTTGCCTTGGATTGGGATTACCGGTACCAATGGGAAGTCGACCACCACATCACTAATCAGCCATATTTTAACGGCCGATCAAAAATATGCCCCTGCATGTGGCAACATTGGTTTGCCTGTTTTGGATGTCATGGCCAATGAATTAAACGGCACGCTACCCGCACTTGATGCGTTAGTCGTGGAGTTAAGTTCGTTCCAGCTTCAGTTCTCACCGTCACTGTCGTGTGCTATTTCAGTTTGGACAAACTTCACCCCCGATCACACGGAGTGGCATGGATCGTTAGAAACGTATAAAACAGCCAAAAAAGTATTGTTTGCTCAAGCGGACCCGAAGGGTTTTGTTGTGCTGAATGCCAACGATGCCGTCTCTTTTGAAATGGCTGCCATTACTCCGGCAACAGTGGTATGGTATGGCTTGGCTGAAAGTGATATTCCTAAGGGGGCTACCTTATCTGCATTTCGTAATGATGAAAACCAGATTGTGTTGCGAGACAAAGACGGTCAAGATCACCCCATTACGGATTGCAATCAGTTGGGTTTAATCGGTGATCATAATCACGCCAATGTGATGGCCGCTTTATTGGCGACGTATTTACACGGTACGTCTATCGACACCATTTCAGCGAGTATCAACACCTTTACTGGCTTGAGCCATCGCTTGGAATTTGTGAAAGAAATTGAAGGCGTTCGCTATTATAACGATTCAAAAGCCACCAACCCCGATGCGGCCATTACAGCCTTGAATGCGTTTGGTGATAACAAGGTGGTACTGATTGCTGGTGGTTACGATAAAATGGCACCCTTGGACGCCTTTAGTGACGCCGTAAAAGCCAATGCTGAGGCCGTGGTTTTAACGGGTCCAGCTTCACAACGCTTTAAAAGCGCCCTACAGACTGCAGGATTTGATAAAATAGAAGAAGTTACTGGGCTTCAAGAAGCGATTGCAACGGCCACGGCCTTAGCAAAATCATTAGCCACAATGTCTAAAAGTGTGTCACACAAACCCGCCGTGTTGCTATCACCGGCTTGTGCCAGCTTTGATGAGTTTAAAGATTTTGAAGTGCGAGGCACACAATTTAAAACGTGGGTCAACGAACTTTAACTCACCGAGAGAGTAATTAGTAGAGATAGAGAAAATAGAGTAATCAGGAGTCTGAATGGCAACCGGTTCAACAGACACGCTTATTGGTAAAACCAATGGTATCGGCGGATATAATCAAAACTTTTCGGGTGAGACGCATCTTGCCGCTGAGCATGATTTTGCCGTGCCTAAAGCAGGCCGAATGGATAAGCCATTGCTCTACACAACACTGTGTTTGTTGCTCTTTGGCTTGATGGTTGTGTACTCTGCGAGCGCGCATCAATCCCAAGCGGATTCAGGCAATAGCCTTGCTATTTTTCTTAAGCAAGCAATGGCGGCTTTAATTGGTGTTGGCGTGATGTTTGGTTTCTCACGTGTTGATTTTCGCATGTGGTCCCGCTTTGCGGTGATTACAGGCTTTGTTGCCATTGGCTTATTGCTATGGACCAAGTTCTTTGGGGTCACAGCCAATGGGAGTGAGCGCTGGATTAGCTTGCCGTTTGGTTTGCAGTTTCAGTCTTCGGACTTTGCCAAAGTGGCCGCCGTGTTTTTGGTGGCTCAAGGAACGTGTCAAAGTCGCTTGATGAACGCGACGCTGATGTTTAATTTGTTTATGATTAGCGTGATGATTCTCTTGATCTTTCAACAACCCAACCTCAGTGTGTCACTGATTATGGGGATGTTGGTACTGAGTATGACTTTTGTACGGGGCTTGTCGTGGTATTTGATTACGCCCTTTGTACCGATGGCGTGCTATATCGTATATCAAAAAATTATGCACACGCCGTATCAAAAACAACGGATTGATGGTTGGCTCGACCCTTGGAAAGACGCGTTGGATACAGGCTATAACTTAATTCAGTCATATTATGCGATTGGCTCAGGTGGATTACTGGGTGTGGGCTATGGTGGTTCGATTCAAAAACTGTACTACCTGCCGTTTCAACACACTGATTTTATTTTTGCTGTGATCTGCGAAGAGCTTGGTTTTATGGGTGCTATGTTGGTGTTGAGTTTATTTACGATGTTTGCTTGGCGCGGTTTTTCCATTGCCTTGCAATGCCCCAATCGCTTTGGGCAAATGCTGGCCTTTGGCTTTACCTTTGTGATTTTAATGCAGGCCGCTATTAACATTGCGGTTACTGTGGGCGTGTTTCCTGTGACGGGTGTGACCTTACCATTTATCAGTTACGGTGGTACCTCAATGGTGATTACCTTGGCGATGGTGGGCGTGTTGCTCAATGTATCTCGCTACCGTCAAAACGTGCGCAGTGTGGATGTGGCGCATTAATTGCCATGACTGATGTGCCCAACGCCAATGACATTAAATCCAAACCTGTAAAGGTTGTTATTACTGGTGGTGGTACGGGCGGTCATATTTATCCTGCCTTGGCTGTTGCTCAGTATTTAAAGGAAGCGTATCAAGCAGACGTAACCTATATTGGTGATGACCGCCATTTAGAAGGCACGCTGGTTCCTGAAAAAAATATTGCTTTTGAGTCCATCCATTTTTATGGGATGCCGCGCAAAAAAACATGGCGTTTACCTTTTGAGATGATCGGGTGGTATGTCAGTTTTAGAAACGCGATTCGTGAAGCAAAAACTATGTTGAGTCGTGTTCAGCCTGATGTGGTGTTTGGCACCGGTGGCTATATTTCTGCGCCAGTACTTATGGCGGCCAAATCGTTGAAGATTCCCTATGTGATTCACGAGCCGGATGCGCATCCGGGTTTAGCAAACCGACATGTTGCAACACACGCTGCTGCTGTCACCGCCGCTTTTGCTGAGGCCAAGACTATGTTTGACTTACCTGATGACACGCGTTTTACAGCCACGGGTAATCCTATTACAACAGATTTTGAGGCACTCACTGCCGAGTCGGCGCGTCAGCAATTGGCCAAGAGCCTAAGCGTGACATTTGAACCTCAGGACCGTATTCTACTTGTTTTTGGTGGCTCTCAGGGCGCGCGAAGTATCAATGACGCTGTTGTTAAGGCCTTGCCTACCTTGATATCACAATTGCATCTGCACGTGGTTCACGTCAGTGGCAAGGCTCGTTATGATGAAGTGAATGCGGTGTTGGCGACCTTGAATTATTCTCCTGAACTCTTACAAAACTATCATCTGATGCCCTATAGCACAACAATGCCCGTAAACTTAATGGCCAGTGATGTGGTGGTGTGCCGTGCAGGTTCGATGAGCTTGTCTGAAGTGTATATGGCTGGAACCCCTTCGGTACTAGTACCGTATCCGTATGCGGCGGCCAATCATCAACAAAAAAATGCGGAAGCTTCTGTGGCATGTGGGGCCTCGATGATGATTCTAGATGTCGCGTTGAATGGTGATACGCTTATAAAAACACTTGAGGCTATGTTGAGTGACCCTCAACAGCAAAAACAGATGGCCGACGAAGCAACCCGATTGGCTAGGCCGACGGCTACAAAAGACATTGCTACCAAGGTGATAGGTTTGGTTAAGACGTAACACTAATATGGTGATAGGATTGAGAATGAAGTACAGTGGGCTTGATTGAAATAAGCGCTTGTCATCGCTGTGAGATTATGAAAAAATAGGTATTCTCTGAAATGACATATAATAGAGAAAGATACTATTACTTAAATCCTAATGGGGCGTCGCCAAGCGGTAAGGCACCTGGTTTTGGTCCAGGCATTCGGAGGTTCGAATCCTTCCGCCCCAGCCAAAAACCCTCAACAGTTTTGTTTGAGGGTTTTTTATTGTCTTTATTACGGGCTTAAGATAAATGTAACAAGACGTTGCACCGCAAGGGGTTTCAATTTCGACTTTTGTAGCGTTTTGGTTTACAATCGGTTGTAATCTATACAATCTAAGGTGGTATCAATCAATGCTTCAGTCGACTCACTCACGTTATGGGATGCTTATTATGCCGGTTCCAACCCAAAAAAATAAAACAGCCAACACTACAGCAAGTGCTGGATCTCATAATAATCTTCCCGTGCTATCCGAACGTCCTCGTTTTGCTGGGAGCGTTTCTTCAAGTGATGCTCAAGCACCTAACCCGTCGGGTTCTGGTGGTGGGCAACAAACAGCCGCCTCCTTTTTTGAGCGTGCTGAACAGGCCGTGATTGCGTTTGTAAAAGCCTTTGCGAATGCAAACCCGTGGGTGAAGCCCTTTGTTGAGAAGCTCGCTCAAGCCTTAGGTGTCTATAAAAAAGGGTATGAAGATGGGCTTCCTGTTAAAAAATTACCACCTCGCTTATTAATGACCGATCGCTACAATATGACCAGTAGTGAACTTGTTAGCGACGAGGCTAAAGATTACAGTTGTTATAACGTCACCTTTCGTCGTCGCCCTTCGTGGATGAATGATTTGGGTGTGTCTAAAAATGATACGCGTTTTATATTTTATGGCTTAAATACTATTTTAAGTGATTTATTTGATAAGCCCATTACCAAAGAAGAAGTGGATGCGGCGGATGCTTTTGCAAAAGAAGCGGCTGAAAATGGCCAGCCTATTGCGTGGGATCGTGCTGTTTGGGACCGAGTGGTTGATGAAAATAATGGTGTATTGCCTCTGCATATTGAAGCCTTGCCTGAAGGCTCGACCTTCTTTCCGGGTGAACCGATGATGCAGGTGACCGCCGAAGATGGTTATGGTGAGTTGGCCGGTTGGTTTGAAACCAAATTGCTTCAGGTATGGAGTACAACCGAAGAGGCGACATTGAGCCGCCATTGGTTGGAGTATAACGAGAAGATGGTGACGCGTTACGGTGATAAGTCCCTAACGCCGGATCAGATTCATAACTTGGCGTTAAAAATGACCGCCGATTTTAGTGACCGTGCCAGTACACTTCAACAAGATAGTACCGAGTTGTCTCAGGCATGGTTAACCAGTCACGGAATCTCCTCAACAGCTTCAGCGGTGTATAAAACAAAGGAAGAAGGCGGACGCGCTTGGGTATCGATGTCGAGCTTGGCGCATCGTATGGTGCAAGGCCATGCTGAAGAGAAAGATGCTTTTCGCCAGCTCTATGACGCTATTTCCGCCAAAGGCGGTTTGGGTTCTTATGTGGCTGATACCTACAACTATCAACGTGCAGTGAAAGAGCATTTGATTCCTCTGGCTCATGAACTGGAAACACTAAATACGCAAACAGGCCAGAATGGTGTGATTTGTGTGCGTCCTGATTCGGGTGACAAATATCAACAAATTCGTTTTGCTTTAGATGAAGCAGTGAAAGAAGGATTGTTTACCACGATTGAAACGCGTGACGGTAAGCAACTAAAAGCAATGACAACATTGCGTGTGGTACAGGCTGATGGCTTATCGTTTAAAGAGATTCAAGAATTGAATGAACGCCTTGTTGAGGATGGTTATTCTCCGCCAATGTGTGTTTATTATGGTGTGGGTGGCGGTACCCGTAATGTGCTGGCACGAGATAATATGTCGGTGGCGATGAAGCTGGCCGAGGTGGGTAAAGAGCATCGCCCTGTGATGAAATTTGCACCGGATTCGGTTGTAAAAGATGCTTCTGGTAAAACCACCAATGCAGGTAAACGCTCGGTTCCGGGTCGTATTAAGCTGGTTCGTGAATCAGGTATGCCATCGGTTCGCGATATGAATGAAGACGGACAAAATGAATTGATTACATGGTATGACGGACGTGAAGTTGGCGATGGCCAGCTTGGTCGTGTACATCAAAGTTCGATGGCTGATGTTCAGAGCCGTGTACGTACATCGCCATCTACAGCCAAGCCATCAGAAGAAAATTTATTGGATGTGATGAGCTTAATTAGTCCTGCCATTCAGCAAAAGGCCGATGCGCTTGAATCGCGTTACGTACAGTTTTTATAAGACGCTATTGATTTTTTACTCTTGTTGAGCAAAATCTTTTTTTAACTCAAGCCATTGCCCCGGAATTTGATTGAGTAGAAATAAGCCGTGGATGCACATCAATACGAAACTGGCGAGTACGACGAGTTTTAGATCTTGTGGGAAGAGTGGCACTTTTTGAAGTAGGAAAAACGTGATGCCACCGCTAATTGGGGTGAGTGAAAAGCTAGTGAGTAAGCCTTTCCAGTTAAATGTTTGAGGCGTGCCGGCTACTAAAATAATTTGCTGACCGGCTTCAACATAAAGTTTAATCTTGCTCGATTTTACTTGTCCCATGCCTGGGCACACGATTTGGAGCGTGTGATTGCCTGAATCTAAATAGAACCGTTTCTCCTGACGGAACCCCAAGTGGGCTTGTTCTTTGTCATCGAGAAAAATATGGTATTTGAACGCCGGATTTTTGTCGTACCCTTTACGGTGCACAACAACGGTGGCTTGTTTTATTTCATGAATGGCTTCAGACATAAGGCGTTGGTTATAAATCCGTGATTAGTTTAATACTCTCTCTTTAGATTCTATTATAAGCTTTATTATGCATTTGCATACGTTCAGACGTTTTCCCAATCAGCCCATTGATTGTCACGGTCGGCCACATGAGAGACCGTAATCGGCCACGTGATGTTAAATAGAGGATCGTTATAACGGGCACCCGTTTCGGCTTGAGGGTTGTAGGCTTCGGTGACTTGGTATTCCACTTCACAATCATCGGTTAGGGTAAGGTAAGCGTGTAAAAAGCCTTTTGGCACGTACATCATGTGTCGGTTTTCAGCGGTTAGTTCAGCCCCATACCATTGATTTTGCGTGGGTGAGCCGTTGCGGGTATCGATGATGACGTCATACACAGCCCCACGGGTGCAGCGAACAAGCTTTATTTCTTGATGGCCTTCTTTACGCGAGTGAAATCCCCGTATCGTTCCCTTGTGGTGATTGTATGAAATATTGGTTTGGATAAAATCAGCGTCTAAACCTGCTTTTTTGTAGTCATCGTAATTACACGAGACCATAAAAA
>CAYGPY010000079.1:0-10822 GCA_964351765.1 uncultured Vampirovibrionales bacterium | reverse complement strand
TGATTAAGGCGATGAACCCTGATGTGGTTATTAACGCCAATGCGTATCATTGGCCGTTAAACAACCAAAGCAGCTCAAACCGGTTGTACGTTTATGACGCGGTTGACGATCACATTACTGAAAATAGCGGACCGGCTTGGCAACGTACAAAAAAATTCACACTTGAGCAAGGTAGGCTTGCCGATCACGTCATCACAATTTCACATTCGCTCAAAGCACTTCTTGAACAAGAAGGTCTGTTGCCCGTGACCGTTGTGCCCAATGGTGTTGATATAAAACGCTATGCAGTCGAGAACAAGGCGGACTTAGATCGTAATTTGAACTCGCTCCGTCAGAAATATAATATTGGCCCCAACACAAAAACACTCGCCTATATTGGTAACCATGGCTGGTGGGCAGGTATGGAATTTATGATGGCCGTCTTTGATGTTTTTCACACCAATCACTCTGATAGTAAGCTACTTATCGTGGGGCCCGGTGAGGACATTCCTTACTTTCAAGAGAAGTACAAAGACAATCCGTCCATTGCCTTTACCGGATCAGTTCCTCCCGAAGACGTCCATGGGTATTTCCATCTGTCTGACGTGGGATTACTTCCGTTTGATTTATGCCCGTTCACCCATCATGCCCTGCCTTTAAAGGTACTGGAATACGGTGCAGCTAAAAAGGTCGTGTTGTCATCACAGCTCAAAGAATTAGAAATTTTAAACTTGCCTCATATTCAGCGATTACCTCTTGACGTCAATACGTGGGTCAAGGCGTTGGAAAAAGAAACAAACTTAACAACGCAAACCAAATGGCAAGACGATTGGATGACAACCATTAAAGGCTACGATTGGCAGCATGTTACCGAACCTTTGACTACGATTATTAATGGCGGTGGTGTTAACAATGAGTAAACAACAAGATAAGCACACGGTGTTATTTAACGCCTCAGCCGTGCAGTCTGAAGGTGGCGTGCAGTTACTACTGCCTATGTTGCGTGCTTTTTTAAAGACGCAACCCAGCTCGCATCATCTACTTTTATATATTCATCCTAATGTGGCCAAGCGCTTGGAGTCAGCGTTAAAAAAGCTACCCAAAAAAGAATTCAAGCGCCTAGAGGTAATTCCTTTTACAGCAGGTAATGGCCTGAAAAGACTGACTTGGGAGCAATTCACGCTTCCTGAGATCATTAAGCGTAAGAACGTACAAACGTTGTTTTCGTATGGAAATACGGGGCCTGTCTTTGCACCTTGTGAGCATATTTTATACATCCAGCAATCCATTCCCTACAGCAATTTTGTGCCCCATGCAAATAAGTTAGCATGGTTAAAAATAAAATGGGCACACCGTATCTTGATGGCTTTAGCCCAGTGGGGCGCTGATAAAGTGGTGATTCCTACATCGTGGCTTCTTAAACCGATGCTTAAAGATAGCCTTGGTAGTAAAGCCGAGTCTGATTACATTATCAGCCCACCCGGTATTCCTGATGACAGTGTTCTGAATCAAGAAATGATGTTAACAAACAAAGAAGAAAACATGCTGGCCTTTATTCAAGCTGAAAAAAAATCCTCTTCAGACAAACGCATTTTATTTTATCCAACCTTTGCCGCGCCGTATAAACACCTTCCTTATTTGCTACAGGCATTAAATCAGTTAAAAACGAAACATCGACACTCTTTTTTAGCTGTGATTACCATTGATCATGATAGCCCCAGTTACTTTCCGTGCAAGCAAGATATCTTTGATACCTTTGCTCAAACCGATCTCACCGACGAGGACGTGTTGTTTTGTGGCACATTAAGCAAGCAATGCGTCAATCAAGTATACGCACTGACGGATGTTTTGACGTTTCCATCACTCATAGAAACCACAGGGCTTCCACTGCTTGAAGCCATGAGTCACGAGATTCCTGTGGTTGCTGTTACAGCTACAGTTCCGGCATTTGCTGAGGAACTTTGCTCTGATGCCGGATTATATGCGAATCCAAATAACAGCAACGATTTTGCAGAGAAGCTCAATGATCTGTTTAGTGACGCCGCTAAATTTATAACCTTACAAACCAACGCTAAGAAAAGAGCGGCTTGTTTTGATTGGGATACGCACGTTAAAGATATTTTTGAAACACCCATTTATTAGAGCCTCGAGTTGGCTGTAAGCTTAATGGCCGATGACAGATCATCAAAAAACAGGATAATAGAATGAGGTGTCTAAATTTTTTATTCACCCAAAATTTGAAGCAATGCGAGAAACTTAAATGACAACGCCCTCCGATACATCCTCAAACACACAGCAAAGCAAAGAACCCATCACCCAAGCTGGCACCAACAGCGAACTCAAAGAACAATTATTTGGGTTTTGGCAGGATGCCGAAGAGTATTATGCGCTGGCACGTGAATACAATTTGCATATGACCCCTGAGCGAGAACGTATGCTGAGCTTTATTCCTGAAAACAGTCAGGTGCTCGACGTGGGCTGTGGTGCGGGTGAAAACGGATTGCACATTTCAAAAAAAGCCAACTACACCGGTTTAGAATATTCTGAAACAGCCTTAAAAATGGCCAAAGATTTTGAATCCGACACATGTCATTTTCTTCAAGGCGATGCCGAGCATCTCCCGTTTGAAGACAACCATTTTGACGTGAGTTTATCCACGCACGTGATTGAACACTTAACCAATCCAAAGCGCGTGATTGATGAACAACTGCGTGTGATTAAGCCCGGTGGGTTGCTCATGATTATGGGCCCTGCGTGGGAAGTCCCTTGGGAGCATCCACCGTCATGTGACATCAGAGCAAAGAACCCATTGTGGCGCATTCAATGGACGATTAAACGCGCTATTAAGTTACTGTCCAACGATACTGATTTTGACATGATCTTGGATCCCGATATTTTAGATGGTAAGTACGAAGAAGATAACGACACGGTGTATGCCGTTTCCGTTCGACGTTTGGTGAATTACTTAACCAGCGTTAAAGGCTTAAAGGTTGAATTTGTTCAGGACTACAATACCGTAAAAGACGAATGGGGACACCACGGACCTCAGGCTTGGTTATGGCAAATGATGATCAAACTTCCTATTTTCAACTATGCTAACGCCTGCATGTTTATTGTGGTGAGAAAACCAGAATAATCGCCTTTATTTAAAACACATGCTTAAGGTCAATCAAATCGATTACTAAGACCCAAGCATTTAATCCGAAAAGCGCCCCCAAAGTAGCTTTACACCTGTATAATTGATTTAAGTCGTTAGTGACTTATCGCCTTAAATCGATTTGTAAGCAGGAGAGTGGTTTTATGGACGCAAGTCTTGGAAGAAACATACGTCGTTTGTTAATTTATGGTGCGCTTCCTGCCACAATTTTTCTTGCTGTGGGCGGCGCCTTATGGTGGCGACCGTTTCACTTATTTTTAATTCCACTTGTCCCTCTTACTTTTGTTGGTATTAAAGATATGTTGCAAAAAAAGCGGGCTATCTTACGAAATTTCCCGCTCATTGGCCACGGGCGATACCTCATGGAAATGATCCGGCCTGAGCTGCATCAATATTTTATTGAAACCAATACCAATGGTATGCCCTTTGATAGAAATCGCAGAGCAAATATTTACCAAAGGGCCAAACAGCAACTCAATACCTTACCTTTTGGTGCCCAACTTGATATGTATGAACCTGGTTATGAGTGGATTGATCATTCCATTCGACCTCGTAATAACCACGGCGAACCCGTTAGGGTAACCATTGGTAATGCTGCTTGCAAACAACCGTATTCGGCGTCCATTTTAAATATTTCAGCAATGAGTTTCGGCTCACTCAGTCCCACAGCCGTTGAAGCTTTAAATCTGGGGGCTGAAATAGGTCAGTTTGCTCACAACACAGGCGAAGGCAGTATTAGTCCGTACCACTTGGCTGGTGGTGATTTAATTTGGCAAATTGGAACCGGTTATTTTGGCTGCCGTAATCACGATGGCACGTTTAACGAAGAGACCTACCAGAAACGTGCTCAACTTGAGCAAGTCAAAATGATCGAGCTTAAATTATCACAGGGGGCTAAGCCTGGGCATGGTGGTATTTTACCCAAGGAAAAAATCACACCTGTCATTGCCGAAATTAGAGATGTCACCATGGATCATGATGTGATCTCACCACCGGGGCACAGTGCTTTTGATACACCTATTGAAATGATGCATTTCATTCAAAAATTACGCGACCTATCTGGGGGGAAACCTGTTGGGTTTAAGCTCTGTATTGGCGATCGTTCTGAATTTATTAGCTTGTGCAATGCGATGATAGAAACCCAGATTTATCCTGATTTTATTGCTATTGATGGTGGTGAAGGCGGAACGGGTGCGGCACCCATTGAGTTTTCAAACTCGATTGGCATGCCACTAACCGACGCCCTTGTGTTTGCTTATAATTGCTTGGTTGGTTTTGACATTAAACAACACATTAAGATTATGGCTGCAGGTAAAGTAACCAGTGGTTTTGATATTGCCAGCCGTATCGCTTTAGGTGCCGACCTATGCTATTCGGCACGTGGCATGATGTTTGCTATTGGCTGTATCCAAGCACTTACCTGCAACTCAAATCATTGCCCTACGGGTGTTGCCACTCAGGATAAAAACCTGTACCAAGGCCTAGATGTGACGGATAAAAAACGACGCGTTGCTAACTACCACCGTGAAACCGTAGAAAGCTTAATGGAAATTCTAGGTTCGGCCGGACTAGGGCATCCCGATGAATTGCGTGCCGATCAAATTAATCGCCGTATTGATCAGCTCACAGTCAAAACCTACGACGAAATCTATAATTTTTTAACCCCCGGCCAGTTTCTTGGCAAGGATATTCCAGCCAATTATAAAAAGTACATTGATAAAGCTGACAGACAAAAAAACGAGCTTGTTGAAGCTTAAGCAACGATGATAACTAACTTAGAACGACGGTATTATTCGGACTTATATTTAGGAAAAGCCCACTCACCGGTGTCTTTATTAAACGATTCAAACCGTTGCAATAGCGGTTGCCAGTCGCTAAATTCTGACCAAAAAATGGGCAGTGTGTTAGACGGCGTATTAAAGAAAAAACCCACTAGAGACTGACCATTACGGTACCCAAAAGGCGTGGTGATATCAGGTCGGTTGTATAAGCTATTGGGATAAACATGATCGTATTTATTAACGAGCGCTTCAATGTCACGTTGGTCTGACTCAGAAAAATCAGGATGCTCTACGTCCATTACCTTTGGTAACACGCGATCCGCAATCACATCCAGCCACGGGTATTTTTCATTCAGCAGATCAATGCCTTCTTGATAGGCCACAGCGGGCATAAACACAATGTTTTTATAGTGATAGTTATTTTCTTTGAGTGCCTCATCGAGCTTGCCAAAAAAGTAATTGGCTTCAGCCCCGCTTCCTAAAAAATCTTCAAGAACAACGAGTGTCTCAATGGGTTTATCAGGATCAATACGCTGTGGTTTCACGGCGCGTTCAAAACTCATCACCGATTGATTGGAAAGGGTGTTGGCTTGACGATAAAAATACTGAACCAGCCCACCACTTTTGCCCACCGCAAAGTGCGTGAACTTTGCCTTGTCTAAATCATAATCGGCACCCAGCTTTGTCATCAACGTATCGTGCTGACGTACCATTGCCTCACGGAATCGATTGGCGTCATAGTAATCAAAATGCTTTAGTAATTTAATCACCGTGGCTTTATCTTTTTGTGTTTCAAATTGCTTGAACCACGTTTTTAAAGGTGTTTGCGTTTGTGTTTTTAAATACGTATTTTGCCGACTCAGATTAAACAACTCAACACGCTGCTTCGCCCAAATAAAAGGTCGCAGTAATTGACGAATAATTTGCTTTAAGAGTTGGCGCGACGATGCTTCAGTATCAATACCCTGAGAGGTGTTATTAGGTTTAGACGCGCCAGCAAAACTAACTCGTGACATCTTTAATAGATCAGCACGAGGGTTGGGTTGAACTAAGTTAATACGCGATGCGTCCATCCATGCATACCCAGAATTTACTAACGATAATGAAGCCTAACACAGGCCTGATACCAATTTAATCCTACCATGGTCATAGTTGGGATCAAACCGTGTTTGTAACGCGATGCCTGTTCAGTAGCGCACTTTTTTTGTATAATGGCCTGACATCAAATCCATGTGATTTGAGCACTTGTTTTTAACATTATTTAAATTATCTTATAGGGCATAAAGGGGCTGTTTGTCCTGCCTTTGATACATCAAACTTTGGGGGAGTAATAGCAATGACATCAATTCGTGGGTTTCAACACAATGCGTTTAACGTACCAACACAGGTGCAAAACCAGACTCAATCGGTTCAATTTGGGCTAAGTCGTAAACACAAGCCCATTCGCTTAAACACCGAAACCGACACCCTTGATATCCCTGAACATGTTCGCATCCCCGTAATTGAAGGCGACGGTATTGGCCCTGAAATTATGCGCGCTGCCGAACGCGTGGTAGACGCCGCTGTAAAGCTGGCTTATGGCAAAAACCAGTCCATTGGCTGGCTTCCCATTGATGCGGGTGAAAACTCACTGGCCAAGCGTAACGAAATCCTCCCTCAAGAGACGCTTGACGCCATTCAGGATCACTACATAGCCGTAAAAAGCCCTTTAAACACCCCGATTGGTGGCGGATTCAGAAGTATCAACGTGGCATTGCGCAAGTACTTTGATCTTTTTGCCAACATTCGCCCTGTCAAATCACTGCCTGAAGTGGTAACACCGGTTGATCACGATGATATTGACGTGGTGATTTTTCGTGAAAACACCGAAGATGTGTATAAAGGCATTGAGTTTGAAGCTGGAAAGCCTGAGACACTTAAGCTCATTGAAACGCTAAACGCCAACGGTAACGATATTCCTCATGACAGTGGAATCGGGATCAAGCAAATCAGTAAACAAAACAGTGAACGTATTTTAAAAGAAGCCTTTAACCATGCATTAACAGAAAACCGCAAGATGGTAACCGTTGTGCACAAAGGCAACATTATGAAGCACACCGAGGGTGCCTTCTGGAACTGGGCGCAAGAATTGGCAGCAAAAGATTACCCAGACAATGCCATTACCGAGGATGCCTTCTGGAGTGAGTATGATGGCGACGTCGAGAACCTACCTCCGAGTACCTTTGTTTTAAAGCAACGTATTGCTGATGCGATGTTGCAAGATGTGATTTTGAGTCCTAACAACCACGACGTCGTCGTGACGATGAACTTAAACGGTGATTATTTAAGCGACGCGTTTGCCGCATTAGTCGGTGGTATTGGCTTAGCTCCGGGTGTAAACCAAGGCAAGCACCACAGCATTTTTGAAGCTGTTCACGGCACGGCCCCTGATATTGCGGGTAAGGGCATTGCCAATCCAACGGCCTTGATTCTCTCTATGAAATTAATGCTTGAGCATCTTGGCTGGCAAGCTGCAGCCGACTTGGTTCAGGAAAGTCTTGAGTCAGCTCTTAAATCACACAAAATGACCGGTGATTTAACACGCCACATGAAGCCAGAAAGCCTATTGGCTAAAACAGTCAATCAACTCAAGCAACTTGGCTTTGTGAAAGAGGCCCTTCAGATTGAAGTGGCGGGTCAAGAAAAAATTGCCGAGGGCAAACTACATACCCCTAAAGCACTCAATACAAAGCAGTTTGCTGATGCTCTGATTGAACAGATGGAAACGTTAACGGGCAAACATGTGGATCCACTGCCGAAACGGGCTTTAGAAAATGTTAAAACAGCCATTACCCGCCAAAAAACTGCCTAATCGCATCCGGCTCATCCGGGTAGGTTTCTTGAATATACTGTCGATGCCGTGCATCGGTACTTTGAAGCTGGGTTGTTAATAGCGCCCAACGGTCATCCCCATTGGATTTGTAATAGGCACGTTGAAACGCACCGTCATCATCCTCATGATCACGGCCACCCACAGGCTCACCAAAAACGGATTCATAAAAGGCTTCAACACCAGGACTACTGGTAATACCAAAGCCTGTGTCGCCGTTTTTAACCGACTGCATCACGGCATCAATCACCAAGGATTTTCCTACACCGAGATAATCCGGCGTATCAGCAAATTCCCGACTGCATTTAGGATCCACACGCAAGCCACGCAACAACGTGATGGGCTTACCCAGATTCTCAGAATCTGCGGCCTCAGGCACGTGTTCTTCAACCATCATCACACCCAGTACACGGTTATAGGTAGGGAGTGGGGAACGGACTTGGCGGGTAATAATCTTGTAGATTTTTGTATTAGGCTCCTGCTCACGAGTGGTGTCCATTTTATCCAGCCACCACTGGTGCCAGCGCTTACTCTCATACGCATTGTCGTTGTCGTCGGAGAACCACGCATCCACCTGATCCGCATCACCGGCGTCAATTTCAGTAATATAAGCAGGAACGACATTGCCATCGGCTGTTTTTAAAAACACCTGCCCCATTGAATATTGATCAAAACGAGGATAAATCCGTTGCATTGCCAAGAATTTCTGAGCAAATGAGGAAGGCTGAAAGCTATCAGTGTTTTGGCTTGGGTTTTGACCAAATCGCACGGACGTCGGTGCAACCGTCAAAGATGGACGTGCTAAAAGCTGGGGTTGTAAAAAGGAGAGTGTCATAGCTATATAAAAACCTTCCAAATCAAAATGTGCTAAATACCCTTGATCAATATCCCACATGGTAATCAAAGCTTATCCAAATAGCAACAACAGGGACAGAGCAACAAAAAAGGCCGTAAGCTCAATGCTCACGGCTTTTTTAGATTTTAAATATAGAATTAAGCCATACGGTTAAATTTAGAACCGATAGGGCCTTCTTTTAAACGTTGGCTCATTGCAGCCCATTTCTCAGCAGCAGCTGTAGAAACAGCGCTAGCTTTGTTGGATACAACATCTTTAGCTGTACCAAATTGTGCTTTTGCTGTGTCCAAACGTTGTCCAGAAAACTTACAGCAGCTTGCACCAAAGGCAGTCGGTGTTGCGTTCATTGTAACCATAATGTCGGAATTCCTCCACTAATAATTAAGCTTATTATACCGAATCAACACCAAAAATCAATGATTGTAACGGGCCCGAAAACCAGAGTCTTACAAGGTATCCTTATCAATCATATCTTGATACTTAAACCCTACACTCAAAGCCAAATCAATGGCACACTTCACTGCGTCCTTCACATAATCAGCAATATTCTCAAAAGCCACTGGGGATGAGGAATATGGATACCGATCAGGATTCAGACCATTTCCGTTACCGGTGCCCATCGAATCTTCGATTTCAGCAGAGGCATTAAACCGATCTTCTAGAAACGCGAGTGGATTTGCTTGGCCTTCATCCAACTTTGCCTGAGCCACCTCACTAAAACGGGCATACGATTGCAGCGCTTCTTCAGCATTCCACGTGCGAAAGGATAACGACATACAGTCTGGCATTTGCTCAAAAATATCGTCGTATTGCAGCAGTTCATCTTCAATGGCCTGCTTATACTGCTTGGCTTCTGATTCAGGGACGCCTAGCTTAACCCGCTCGGTTACAATGCTATCGTTCACTGTCACGCTTGCTCTACCAAAGTGCAAGCCCGTTGTTGGTATCGTCATCATCACAAAATATCATCCCATTTCTCTTGATGACGGAACCCATGTTCTAAGGCCACATCAACGGCTGTTTTAACCGCATCTTTAATGAATTTTGGAATATCTTGGTACGCCAAAGGGTCCATAGAGTATTTTCTGGACTGAGAGCTTCCTACACCAATACCACCGTTGGGCGAGTTGGAATGTACCATATACGAGTCCCAAACAAATGTTTTGGGATCCCAGTCAACCTGCTTACCTGGAAGCCTTAGCCTCGACATGGACTTAAAGCTATCTTCCTTAAAATACGAATTCACTTGCAGTGACACACAATCAGGCATGTCATCAAACAGTTTTTGATACTTATCTTGCGTTAATTCCTCTTCAAGTCTAGCCTTAAAACGTTTAGACTCTTCCTCAGTAAAGCCAGCCTTCATTCGCTCTGTCACCACAGAATCACCCACATTCACCTTGGCCCTACCAAAGTGCAATGCTTTAACATTCTTTAAATTTAACGCTATCGGCAAAACCACGCGATGACACCCTTCATTTATTACGTCCGTCTTATTGAATCATAAAACAAGGCGTTATAAAAGAAAGTTTAAACTAATCGCAATCCACACAAATAATGTTATTGGTTGGCATCAAGGCTTCTTCTTCAAGCGAATTTGTTTTGGTTTCAGCATCTGTCGTTAACACCATTGGCTGAAACTGTCTGCTGTTATTTCGGTACACCGTAATGCCTTTTAAATTTAAAGCATTGGCTAATTGATACGCTTGGGCGACCTGATCTTCGGTTGCCGATTCAGGAAAATTAATTGTTTTAGAAACACCGTTATCGGTAAAGGCTTGAAACGAAGCCTGCATCTTGACGTGCCATTCAGGTTCCACATCAAACGCACAGACAAACACGCGTTTAATATTCTCTGGCACATCATTAACATCAGCCAGTGTTCCTTTTTCTGAAAGTGTTTTCCAGAGCGCTTCATGATCAAAACCATCTTGTTGCGCTCGTGTTTTAAGCATCGTGTTCACTTCACTCAAATGGGTTTGATCCATCACGTTACGACTAAACACATAGGCAAACACCGGCTCAATCCCACCACTGCATCCGGCAATCATGCTAATGGTTCCAGTTGGTGCAATACAGGTGACTGTCGCATTTCGAAGGCCCTTGGTTTCAATATTTTTTGCCACCGTTTGCCAATCATCTAAAGCATGTTGTAACGTCAAGGCGATGTGCGGCACTTT